>JAVEWB010000220.1:0-4584 GCA_034004765.1 Anaerolineae bacterium | reverse complement strand
CCTGGCCCATATACAGCGCTGGCAGGCGTACTTGGGCTCGGAACTGGGCATACAGTTCATTGTGGTTGGCACAGCCGGGCGAGGCATCCAGAGCACGGAGCATATGCGCATCGTGGGATTCGTGGATGACATCTCCGATTATCTGGCCGCAGCGGATATTGCCCTCAATCCGCTCACCAGTGGAAGCGGCACCAGCCTGAAGATAGGGGAGTATCTGGCCTGCGGGCTGCCCACCGTCACCACGCTCACGGGCATCCGCGGCCTGCAGTTGACCCCCGGAGAGGATGTGTTGCTGGGAGAGATCTCCGAATTTCCCCAACTGATCAAGCGACTGCTCAAAGAGCGGGAACTACGGGAGAATCTTGGCCGCCATGGACATCAAACCGCCGCAGCAGCCTACAGTTGGGACTACCTCGCCGATCACATGTTAGGTGTTTATGCAAAGGTGGCACAATGCGCGTCTGCATAGTTGGCGACCATTCACTGCCCCTGGATGAGGGGATGAAAAAGACCATGCACGCCCTGGTGAGCGCACTGTCCAGGCGCTGTGATGTCCTGGCGTTGAACCCTTTGGAAGTAGGGAGTCTCATATTCTGGAGCACGTTGATCCGCCATCACCCGGAGGTGATCCACTACATTCCAGGGCCATCGTTGTACAGCTTCATACTGCTCGCGCTGATGAAACGCGTGACGTCGGCCGCCACCATCATGTCCCTCACCCATCCCGATCCCGCCCTTCCAAAGAGAGCAGCCTGCCGTTTCTTCAAACCGGATCTACTCTTATCCCAGACATTACAAACCGAAGAGGAGTTCCAGGCATTAGGATGCACGCTCGCCTATCTCCCCAACGGTGTGGATACCCGGCAGTTCTACCCGGTTTCCAACGCGAAGAAACTTGAGCTGCGCCGCCGTTACGGGATTCCCAAAGATGCTTTTGTCGTGCTGCATGTAGGGAATACACGGCAGGTACGCAATTTGGAGAGCCTGACCGCGCTGCAGGACAAAGCCACGCAGGTCGTGGTGGTGAGCAGTACCACCATTCAAGGAGACGCAGACATCGATACCCAACTGAAAGCTGCCGGCTGCCTGGTGCTCAATCACTATATCGAGGCTATTGAGGAAGTTTACATGCTGGCAGACTGCTACGTCTTCCCCACCGTCGATACCGTAGGCGCCATCGCCCACCCCCTCTCGGTCATGGAAGCAATGGCCTGCAACCTGCCGGTTGTGAGCCGGCGGTTTGGTGCGCTTCCCCGGATCTTCGAGCCAGGTGACGGCCTATATTTCTTCGATACAGATGAGGAATTGGCGGCACAGGTCAAAACACTGCGCTCCACCCCGGGTGTCATTGCCACACGGGACAAAGTGCGACAGATGGATTGGGATGCCATCGCGGAGAAGGCACTGAACCTGTATCAAGAACTATGTCACAAAAAGGCAGGAGGAGAAAACTAAGATGGCTGTCACAGGGTTCTTGATTTCGCTATCCGGAATCGATGGGGTGGGGAAATCAACATTAGGGCATCGGATTCAGGAGTTCTTATGGGCACGCTACGAACTCCCCAGCCGATATGTCTGGTGCAAATTCGGCAAACATCCTCTCAGCCAATACCGGCTTTCCAGATTCGTCCGGCACGACCCAAAGGAAAACTCAGACACCCCTAAAAGACAGAGTCAATCGCCCTCCCTCCTTACCGATCTTTACGTCCGCGGCCTGTTAGCGGTACACCTGGTGCACATCGCAACGTCAGTTCGTATGCCGCTGCGGCAAGGGAAAATCGTGATTTGCGACCGGTACATTTTCGACACGATGGTCGACCTGCAGCAGGAAATGAGCGGGCCTACCACGCACATCCAGAAAGCGCTAAGGGCTGCATGGATCCCGCAGCCCGATTTCAAGTTTCTGCTGGACCTCCCCGAAGCTGCCGCCTTTGCCCGCAAAAACGATACTGCTTCCCTGGGATTCTTGCGGGAACGACGCGATGCCTATATGGATATCGCAACAGCCCATGGGCTTACGATTATCGATGCCGGTCAGCCTATAGACCGCGTCTTCGAACGGATCATGGAGCCTATCATCCCAGTCCTTGAGGAGGGCCAGCCTCATGCGTAAGGTACTTTTCATCGGAATCGATGCCCTGGACGCCGTACAGGTGGAACGTTTCGCATCGCTGATGCCCAATCTCTCCCGGCTACGGGAGACAGGCTTTTACGCCCAGTTCCCTTCAGTCTGGCCGCCGGATTCGGAGACTGCCTGGGCCAGCATTTATACCGGTTGGAACCCTGCACGGCACGGCATCTTCCGATTCGTAGACCCGCTGGAGAAAACGGCTAACTACATAGCGCGGGAGCGTGACAACACCGTCTTTCAAGGGCACACCTTCTGGGATCTTGCCGGAGCGGCGGGGCGCAAGGTCTGCGTCTTCTTTCCGCACATCGGCTATCCCTCATGGGCCGTCAACGGCATGATGATCACGCGCGCCTCCACCGATGCAGATATCTCCTTAACCCCTACAGAGATGGCAAAACAGTACCCACTGCAGGAGCTGCACGACATCAAAGGGCTGGCAGGCAGGGAGCGTGCTGCCTATCTGGATGCCAACCGCCGTCTGGTCGAACGTCAGTTGGCTTTCAATCTCCAGGTGTTACGCGAGCAGCCCTGGGAGTTCTGCTTCACCTATTGGTCGGCCCTGGATCTGATTCAGCATCAATTCTGGGCCTATTGCGATCCCCAGGATCCGACCTATCCGGGGGAGACGCCCTTTCGCCACGCCATTCGAGATTTTTACGTCCTGCACGATCAGGTGATCGGGATGCTTGTCTCGGCGGTTGGGCCCGAGACCGATATCCTCCTCATGAGCGACCACGGGCACGGGATGCGCCCGGTGCGTATCTTCAACATCAACCGCCTGCTGCGTGAGCATGGCTTCCTGACCCTCAGGCACAAAACAGGGCATAAAGGGCTGGGGTTGCTCAAACAGGTCAGGGATCGGGCCACCGATTTTATCAGCCGCCACGAGTTGGGCAGCCTGGCATCCAAAGTGATCAAGCACCTTCCCTGGTCTAAGAAGCTCTACGTGGCAGCCGCGGATCTGGATTTCGAGAAAACGCTGGCTTACATCACCGATATGTCGGGTATCAAGGCCTATTCTTATGGGGGCATCCGCATCGTGCGCGAGAACTTGAAAGGACGTCCCTACGAGGCCGTCCGCGCAGAGATCATGGCGCTGCTGCAAGAGGCCAGAACCCCCGATGCAGAGAGCCGGTCGCTGGTGCGGTGGATCAAGCCGCGCGAGGAGCTGTACACAGGGCCGTATCTGGATGAATATCCCGATCTGGTCTTCGAACTGGACCCCGAATACGGTGCGGGGTGGGATGCCACAGGGCCTTTGTTTGACGTCAGCGCCTCACACAAGCTCTATTCGGGGAGCCACCTGCAGGCCAATGCGGTCTTTCTGCTCCACGGCCCTGCCGCCGCTCGGGTCGATCGAGCTCCCAGCTCGATGATGGACATCGCGCCTACCGTGCTGGATCTGCTTGACGTGCCGGTGCCGGAAGGGCTCGACGGACGAAGCGTTCTGAGAACAAAACCCGACCAGCCGTCCGAGGAGTCATGAGATAGCGATGGACAATAGCGAGATTTCCAATGCGCGCATTGCAATCCTGGTCTTCCCCTTTGCAGCCCAGCATCTCTTCGACTGGACCAGCAAAGTGAGTCAGGTGGTCACCTCCGTTGCAGCACGGACCTTCGTCGTGAGCGGAGGCATCCCCGCTACCGTCGTCTGGCCCGATGGCGTTACGGTCCGCGACGTGGGGGTGCGGCTGCACTACCTCCGTGAGAGAAAACCGACATGGCTCTCGGCGCTTCTATGGATAGGGAAAGCGCTTGCTGCACAGATCCTCATGGCGGTCGAGGTCTTCAAACTGCGGGACCAGATCGACGGCATCTTCTGTGCCATGGGGATCTACTACCAGCTCCCCATTTTGGTCGCCCGGCTGCTCAACAAGAAAGTGCTGAGCGCCTCGATGGGGCTCTACGCACTCAATGCAAAGCTGAGCTATGGGGAAGTGATGGCCGCATTCACCAGTTTGCTCACCCGACTGAGTTTTGCACTGTCGCATCTGGTCATCGTCGAGAGCTTTCAACTGGGGACTTATAAAGATCTGGTCCCCTTCCACTCGAAACTGTGCAACGGCGCGCTGTTCCTGGAAGCCCCGGAGCGGTTCGGCATCACCGTGCCGGTCTCACGCCGTGAGGAACAGATAGGGTTCATTGGCCGCCTTGTGGAGGAAAAGGGCATTCTCGATTTCATCCGCGCCATACCGCTGGTGCTCGAACACCGACCGGCGCTCCAAATCCTGATCGTGGGCACAGGCATCCTCGACGCCACCGTCGAAACGGCGCTGGCCGATCAGCCGTGGGCTTCCCACGTACGATGGATCCGCCGGGTCGACCATGCGCAGATCCCCGAGGTGATGAATAAGTTGAAGCTGCTCGTCGTGCCCTCCAGTGACGAAGGCCTGCCCAATATCATACTGGAAGCGATGGGGTGTGGGACGCCGGTGCTGGCTACCGCCGCCGGG
>JAVEWB010000219.1:0-4587 GCA_034004765.1 Anaerolineae bacterium | reverse complement strand
CCTCAAAGACGATCGTCGCACCTGGCTGCAGCAGTTCTCGACGCTTGCGCCGGAGATCCCCGCATCGCTGCGGCTTGCCTGACTCCTCTGTGGGGGCTTGGAGCGCGGCTTTTCCGCACCCTAAGCCCCTTTTTCCTCTACTCTTTTTGACATCTCTCTTGAATGCGTTACAATGAGCAATCATTAGTAATTACTTGGAATTACATTTTTAGGGGGAGCGTGTGAAACTTACCGCTAAAGAGCAGTATGGGCTGCGTGCTCTGGTAGAACTGGCGCAGCGCTATGGATGCGGCCCGGTTGCCTTGAGCGAGATCGCGCAGGTGCAGGGACTTTCCCTGGGATATCTCGAACAGGTCGCCGCGATATTGCGCCAGGCCGGTCTGCTGATCAGCCGGCGGGGTGCTGCCGGAGGATACGCTCTGACTCGGCCTCCTGGGGAGATCACGGTGGGGGATGTGGTGCGCGTCCTGGATGGGGGAATCCGGCTCCTGCCCTGTCTGGAGGAGAGGAGCACGGGAGGTGCTGCCTGTGCTTGTGCTGCGGATTGTACCCGGCAAGCCGCCTGGGGGAGGCTGCAAAGCCGCCTTGAGCTGGCATTGGGTCAGGTCACCCTTGCCGATCTGGCAGCAGAGACTCATTTCAAGTGTGTGGAGAGGAAAGACGATGACGGTGGAAAGCAGTATCCCTGAGACTGACGTCTTACAGCAATTTTGTGGCGAGTGCTGCCATCGCTGTGATTGCGAGTTCGCGATCGCCGGCCAGGTGGCACCGCACCCCGGCCTCTTCGCACTGCTCCGTGAGGATGTCCAGACGGTCTTCGTCAAGGACCCGGCGGCACGCAGCGCGCTGGAAGTGCTGACCTGTTATCCCGGACTCCACGCCATCTGGGGACACCGGATCGCCCATGCGCTCTGGGGTCGCCGGCTCTATTTCCTGGCGCGGTTGATCTCCCATGTCGTGCGGTGGCTGACCGGTATCGAGATTCACCCCGGTGCACAGATCGGACGGCGTTTCTTCATCGATCATGGGATGGGTGTGGTCATCGGCGAGACGGCGGAGGTTGGCAACGATGTCCTGATGTACAAAGGGGTCGTCCTGGGCGGCGTCTCGTTGGAGCGGGTGAAGCGGCACCCCACGATTGGCGATGGGGTGGTATTGGGGAGCAACGCGGTCGTGCTGGGTCCGATCGTGGTGGGATCGGGGTCGAAGATCGGGTCGGGATCGGTGGTAGTGAAGCCGGTCCCAACGAACGCAACGGTGGTAGGGGTTCCCGGACGGGTCGTCAAACGCGACGGCGTTGCCTGCCCCCGTCTGCCGGATCTGCACCATGAGCAGCTCCCTGACATGATGGTGGATAGGCTTGAACAGATGTCCTCTCGCATTGCGGAGTTGGAAGCGAAGATGCAGGCACTGGGACAGGGAGCGCGGCAGGTATTCCTTCCTGTGGGGCATGACGAATAGCTGAAGGCCTGAACGGCTGATCGGTTTAGCACTGTCGCCAGCGCACGCTTTTTGAAAAGTGTGCGCTGGCTGTTTTTCCTCTGAATAGCACCTTTTGTACTGCCCCCGAGACGTCGCTGAAAGCTTCACAAATTCTTCATATCTTCCAAATACTTATTAAACACACACCCTGTAGAATGTAAGCTTGATAGAATGTCATAAGAGTAGCTGGCGCGAATCTTGGTATAAGGGAGGAGTATCTTGTGGAACAGCGCAAAAAGTGGTTTGCAATTTTAGGTGTACTTCTTTTGTTGGGCGTGGGTGGCTACATCGCTTATAAACGATTTTACGTTCCTCGTACAGTGACTCAAGAAGTTGCAGTAGAAACCGCCACGGTGGAGCAGGGCGACATCGTTCTTTCCGCTCTGGGGAGTGGCACGCTGCTGCCCTCCGAAGAGGCCGCACTGGGCTTCGAGACCACGGGAAAGCTCAAAGACGTCCTGGTTGATGTCGGTGATTGGGTGGAAGAGGGCGACGTGTTGGCGCATTTGGATGACACGGATGCCAAGCTTGCCATGTCCAATGCGGAGATCAATTTGCGGATAGCCGAATTGGAGCTGGAGGATTTGCAAGGCAACGCCAGTAGTGCTGAGGTAGCTTCTGCCCGGGCCAATTTGAACAGCGCACAGGTCTCCTTGAAGACACTGCAGCAAGGGTTGACGGAAACGGAAGCCGAGTCGGCCCGGATTGACCTGGAGTCGGCCAAGCAGAGCCTCGATCAGGCTAAGAACCAACTATACCAGGCTCAGATCTCGCGCGATTCGACTGCAGGCAACGCCGCGAGTTCCTCTGTTCAGAAGAAATCTGCGGAAGCGAGTGTCCTCGTTGCCGAAATCTCCGTAGGGAAGGCAGAAGGTGCCTATGAGCAGGCGCAATTGGCTTACAACCAATTGCTGTCCGGTGCTACGGAGGAAGAGCTTGCTGCTGCGAAGGCGAAGGTTGCTTCGGCACAGGCATCGCTTGCCTCTCTCAGTACGGATGCGGTCACGTTGGAGAAGGCTGAGCTTGCGGTGGAACAGGCCCGCACTAACCTGGAGTCGGCCCAGTCAACTCTCACGGCCACGACCCTCGTCGCTTCTATTTCCGGCGTTGTATTGAGCCAGGAGGGGGAAATCGGCGAAACGGTTGGAGAGGATGTCAACTTTATCACCATAGGAAACATGGAGTCCCCGGTTGTGTGTTTCTGGCTTGAGGAGCAGGACTTGCTCAACGCTGTGGAGGGCAATTCGGTCAGTATTACCTTTGAGGCACTGCCCAGTTATACGTTTAGCGGCAAAATTACCAACGTGGAACCGGCACTGGTAACGGTCGACAACACTTCGGCTGTTCAGCTTTGGGCAAGCATCGATCTGACGGGCTATTCTTCGGTCGACTTGTTCTCCGGGATGACGGCTGAGGTCGAAGTGGTCACTAGTGCGACCTATGATGCATTGTTGGTTCCTTTACAGGCACTTAGGGAGCTCTCTGAGGGCCAATATGCTGTCTTTGTGGTGGGCAGCAATGGCGAGTTGGAGATGCGCCAGGTTGAGGTGGGCTTGCAGGATTACCTCAATGCCGAGATCCTCTCGGGCCTTGAGCTTGGCGAAGTGGTTCGAGTGGGAGAGGGCACCGAGTCTGCGACGACTTCTAAGTCTGAAGACGATGCGACCGCTGTGCCCGGTGGTGGCGGACCCGGTGGTGGCATGCCTATGGACGGCGGTGGCGGGATGCCCCCTATGGGTATGTGACGGGAGGGTATGAAGGTGGGTTCACCTATAATCGAAGTTAGCGGGTTGACGAAAGTCTATGGTATGGGCGAAGCGATGGTCTATGCGCTGCACGGCATCGAGCTGCAGGTCAACGCCGGGGAGTTTGTGGTGATCATGGGGGCCTCCGGCTCCGGAAAATCCACGTTGATGAACATCCTGGGATGTCTTGACCGCCCCACAAGTGGCACTTATATCCTGGATGGCGAGGATGTGAGCCAGTTGAGCAAAAATAAACTGGCCGACGTGCGCAATCGCAAGATAGGGTTTGTCTTCCAGGCGTACAATCTGCTCCAGAAGATGGATGCTGTGAAGAATGTCACGCTGCCTATGCTTTACAACACCGAGAATCACCGTACCGATGCGGACCGGTATAAAGCTGCCGTCGAGGCGCTGGAGTCTGTGGGGCTGGGTTCGCGGATTCATCATCGCCCTACGGAGATGTCGGGTGGACAGCAGCAGCGCGTATCGATCGCTCGCGCATTGGTCAACCATCCGGCGATGATCCTGGCGGATGAACCGACGGGAAACCTCGATACCCACTCCGGAGCGGAGATCCTGGATCTTTTCCACCAGTTGCATGCTCAGGGGGGAACGATCGTGATGGTGACGCATGATCCTGAGATCGGTCGCCATGCTCAGCGTATTGTAACGGTCAGCGATGGGGTGGTTCTTTCCGATGAGTACAATCCGGAAAGGCGGGTCAACTGATGAACTGGCGAAGGACGTTAGGTATCGCATGGGAAGGGTTGATTCAGAACAAGGTACGCTCGATCTTGACGACCTTGGGTGTGATCATCGGCGTGGCTGCAGTGATCATGATGCTGGCGATCAGCGCCGGTGCTGAGGCTGAGATCGCAGATCAGATCAACGCTTTGGGCCCCAACCTGATTATGGTGATGGCCAGTTTTACGCGGTCAGGTCCCGGGATGGGCGGTTTTCGCCCGCCGCAACTGACCTATGAGGATCTGGAAGCACTGGCGACGACGCTGGAAAATGTAAACGGCGTCACGGCGGAACAAACGACGACGCAGAACGTCAAAACGGACTACGCAGGTACCCTGGAGGATATTTCCATCATGGGCGTCACGGCCGATTTCCCGGCTGTGCATGCGTTGGAAGTGGGAGATGGACGCTTTTTTACCACTAAGGAGAACGACGAGGCAAGTAAGCTGGCCGTGTTGGGGTCTGAGATGGCCGCGGAACTCTTTGGCGACGCATCTCCCATTGGTCAGCAAGTTACGGTAGGCAGCTCCGTTCGTTTCACGGTCATAGGCGTGATGGCCGAGCATGGAAGCGTGGGGGGCACGGATTACGATAGTCGGATCTATGTTCCCATCAG
>JAVEWB010000005.1:0-22240 GCA_034004765.1 Anaerolineae bacterium | reverse complement strand
ACCTGGCGGTTGGGCTACAAGATCCGCGAAATCCCTATCATCTTCCCCGATCGACATGTCGGAGAATCCAAGATGACCATGAGGGTCAAAGTCGAGGCAGCGCTGCGAGTGTGGGAAGTGCGGTGGCGGCATCGAAAGCTCACCCGGCGCGATCGGCTCGCGGAGTAACCCCATGCATCGTCTGCGAGCCGAGCTGTTACCGCTGATCCTGCTGCTCCTCTTCCCCCTGCTGCTCTTTGCCCCGGTTGCTTTGGGCAATCAAACCCTTCTTCCGCTGGATGCGCTGTATCTCTTCGAACCGTACAAGTCGGCTGCGCTGACCATGAATGCGGGAACGCCGGACAATCCGCTGCTCTCGGACCTGATCCTGGAGAACTATGTCTGGCAGCGCTTTCTGGTAAAGGCAGTCGAACAGGGAGACCTCCCCCTCTGGGACCCTTTTATCTTCGCGGGGCATCCTTTTCTGGCTAACGGGCAGCATTCTGCACTCTACCCCCTCCGCATTCTCTTTCACCTTGTACCGATCCCCCAGGCCTATGGCCTGTTCATCGTTCTGCAGTTAGGGCTGGCAGGGATCTGGATGTACCTGCTGGGACGCACTTTGAGAGCGCACCATCTGGGCGCATTTTTGGCTGGGATCACCTTTCAGTTCAGCGGCTTTTTGATCGTCTCCGTCGTCCACCCGATGATCATTGCCGCAGCCTCCTGGCTTCCGCTGCTGCTGGCCCTGGTTGAGCTGACCATCCGCCGCGAGCCTTTTCTGTCAGGCCACAAAGATGCAGCGGCGGCAACCTCGCAGCGCACCATGCTCCCCTGGGCTCTATTGGGGGCCATTGCCTTAGGGCTCGAAACACTCGCGGGCCACGCCGAAATCACATACTTCACCCTGTTGGTCGTCAGTGCCTTTGCTGCATGGCGGCTTACCTACCAGGCACTGACCCTGCCGCGTGACCAATGGAAAGCCGAAGTGGTGAGCCCCGCGCTGGGCGTGGTCATGATCATCGGACTGGGACTGGGGTTGAGCGCGGTGCAGTACCTCCCCCTCTATGAAGTCGTGCAGAGCAGTTTCCGCCAGGGCACGGTCACGCTCCAGCAAGTTCTGGAATGGGCCTATCCTAAACGACGCATCCTCACCTTCCTCGTGCCTAACTTTTTCGGCAATCCCACCCATCGCGCCCTATACGACGTCTTTACCGGCGAGGTGATCCGGGCTACCGCCAATGCGCAGGGCAACCCGATCCAGGCCTTCGATTGGGGCATCAAGAACTACGTTGAAGGCGGCGCCTACCTGGGGATCCTGCCGCTTCTGCTGGCGCTGCTGGCCATTTTGAAGCCGCCCGCGGATGCCACCTCATCAGCGCTGGCCCGTGGCTTCAAAAAGTGGCTCCTGCACCCTTATGTGCCCTTTTTCACCGCTCTCTCGCTCTTTTCGTTGGGCTGCATTTTCGGCACCCCGCTCTATGCAGTAGTCTATGTGCTCCCACTGTTCAATCAATCGCACTCCCCCTTCCGCTGGGTCTTCCCCCTGACGGTCTCGATCGCGGCACTGGTTGCATTGGGCGCAGAGACTGTCATGGGCTACCGTACCAGCCACGGCCCGGATTGTGAAGCAGAAGCTATCCAGCATCCGCGCCCCAAAGGCATGCTGCGCCTGTTGATGCTAAACACAGCCCCCAACGCGGTTAGTATCACCGGCGTGCTCGCCTTTTGGAGCGGACTCCTTCTGCTGGGCGGACTGTGGGTCTCACGGCTGGCCTTCGACCGCATTGAGCCCTTTGTGGAGCGTCTGTTCTGGTCTATGGCCAGAGCCCCTGAGGCTTTCCCGGACCATCGCGCTTTCTATTCCTATGAATTCCATTGGATCCAACTGACAGCTTTCTTCCTGATCATGGCAGGGATCGTCCTGCGTGTCTCACGCTGCCCTATTTACCTGTCCCAACGCCCCAAACGCCGCCCCGTTTGGGAACTGCTGGCCGTGGTCGTGATTCTCGTCGATTTGCTCATCTTCGGCACAGGCTTCAACCCCCAGGTGGATCCGGCTTTGTTGAACTACACGCCGCCGGTCGTCGAATTCCTGCGGCAGGACACCGGACTCTGGCGTTTCACCACCTTCGACCCCTATGGGACTAAACTGTTCAACGCCAACACCGGGATGCTCTACGACTTTCAGGATATCCGGGGCTACGACAGCCTTTTTACGGCCCAATATGCCCGCTACATGGGCTGGATCGAGTCACAGGGAGAGCTGCCCTACAACCGCATTGCCCCGTTCAGGAAGTTTCCCAGCCTGGACAGCCCCCTGACCGATTTGCTCAACGTGAAGTACATCATCACCGACGTCGAGATCCCACTGCCCAGGTACAAGCAGGTCTACCAGGATGCTGCCGTGCGGGTCTACGAAAATCTAGGGGTCATGCCCAGAGCTTTCAGTCTGCCGCAAAGCGCGACCCTGGTGGTGCCCAACGTGGAAGCCGTCGGGGAAGCCATTCTGAGCTATGACCCGCGCCATTTTGCAATCATCGAAGAGGACAAAGAGGGCTGGATCTTCCCGGCCGGGAGTGACGATGAGGAAGCCTACGTCACCGCACCCCCAGGAAAGTCACCTGTTGCAGCGGAACCGCAGCCGCAGCAGGTAGCCGCCTACGGGATCAACCAGGTCGTTGTAGAAGCCACCGTCACCACGCCCTCGTGGTTAATCCTGGGCGATGCCTATTTCCCCGGATGGAAAGCGTTCGTCCGCCCACCAGGCACTTCTGAAGACGAAGAAACCGAAGTCCCCATCGCACGCGTTGCCGGGAACTTCCGCGGCGTGGCCCTGGAATCGGGCTCGTGGACCGTGCGCTTCAAATACAGCCCCAACAGCATCAAATACGGTGGGTTCATCTCTTTCCTCTCAGCGACGGTGATTCTCTTCCTGGGGGCGCTCTGGGTCTGGCGCCGCATCTACCGCGAAGGCGGTGAGCAGGCCACCGTGCAGCGTATTGGGAAGAACAGCATCGCACCCATCCTGC
Source organism: Anaerolineae bacterium (assembly GCA_034004765.1). Taxonomy (GTDB): domain Bacteria; phylum Chloroflexota; class Anaerolineae; order B4-G1; family SLSP01; genus JAVEWB01. Next base: position 19,229 of record JAVEWB010000005.1, on the reverse strand, counting down.
TCACCCTCTTCAACCGCGCCATCGACTTCGCCTTTGCCGCGCTGATGCTGCGCATTTTGGGCCCGGCTAATGCCGGAGACTATTACTATGCCATCAACATCTTCGGCTGGTTCGAGATTCTCACGAACTTCGGGCTGGACGCCTATCTGATCCGTGAGGTGGCGCGCCATCGGGATCAAGGGAACCGCTATCTTTTCAACACGACAGCCGTGCGGTTAGGGCTTGCCCTTGTTGGCCTGCCACTACTGGCGGGGTTCATCGCACTGCGGCAGAACGTCATTGCGGAGCCCGCTTCCCCACAAACGATCCTCTCCATCCTTCTGCTCTATGGGGGTCTGGTCCCCGGATCGCTTTCCAAAGGATTGACCTCGATTTTCTACGCTTACGAAAAAGCGGAATACCCGGCAGCGATCTCCACGTTCTCCACACTGCTCAAAGTCACGCTGGGGACGGCGACCCTCCTGGCAGGATGGGGCATCATCGGCCTGGCCGGTGCATCCATCCTCATCAACCTGGCTACGTTTGGCGTCTTAGGGGTGCTTGCCCTGCGGCTCTTCTTCAAGCCCAAGTGGGAACCGGAGCGCGCCCTGTGTGGGGAGATGATCGGCGAATCCTGGCCCCTCATGTTGAACCACTTGCTGGCCTCACTCTTCTTCAAAGTGGACGTCGTTTTGATGGAAGCCATCAAAGGAAATGTCGTCGTCGGGCTGTACAGCACCGGGTACAAGTTCCTGGATGCGCTGAACGTGATCCCCTCGATGTTCACATTTGCCGTCTTTCCCGTTATCTCCCGCCAGGCAAAAGAAGATCCCGAGGGGTTTCTGCGTGTCTATCGGCTGGGGGTGAAGCTGTTAGTTACACTGGCCCTCCCAGCCGCAGTCATCGCGACGCTGGCCGGGGAGGAAATGGTCCTGGTTCTGGGAGGAGAACAATATTTACCCGACTCCATGATTGCTCTGCAGCTCATGGTCTGGTCCATGCCGATTGGCTGGATCAACAGCCTGACCAACTACGTCCTGGTAGCGCTAGATCAACAGCGTTATCTGACCCGGGCCTTCATCATCGGCTTTACCTTCAACCTGATCGCTAACCTGATCTTCATGCCCCGTTACAGCTATCAGGCTTCCGCGATCATTCACACCTTCTCCGAACTGGCTCTCTTCATCCCCTTCGCCATCGGACTGCACCGCCAGTTAGGGTGCTTGAACTGGTGGAGCATCGTCGGCAAGCCGCTCCTGGCAGCGGCAGCCATGGGAGGTCTCGCGCTGCTTTTGCTGCCCCTGGGCCGCGGCTGGGCACTCCTGGCAGCAATCGTGATCTATCCGCTGGCCCTCTGGAAGATGAAACTGCTTGCTGAAAACGAACAAGAGATGCTTGCCCCCCTACTGCGTCGTAGGCCGCAAGGATCCTGAGTCAGGCATGGTATAATTCACTTTAGGATTCCCCCAAGAAGCGATAAGGAGTCACGTTTATGGAACTTACGCAGCTTGAACAGATGGTGCGCTGGCTCGATGAAGAGCGCAAGAAAGATAAAGTAACCCTGGCTGCCTTTCAGGAACGACTGGAGCAGCAAATCCTGCTCACAGAATCCCAGGCCAGGGAAATGGATCGCCTGCGGCAAGATATTGCCACTCTGCGCATAGACTTGAACCGCACCAATGACTACCCTGCCATGATCGAAAAGTCTCAACAGGATCTTTCGTCTCAATTCGAGGCATTGAAGGATCAACTGCGCAGGGAGAAAGCCGACACGGAACGCCTGCGCCAGGCAGAGATTGAGGGACTGAATCAACAACTTGCCGACGTTGACAAGAGGCTTCGCATTCTGCCACGCCTCGAAGAAAGGCTGCAGGCACGCGAAGCGGGAGAGCAACAGTTACAGACGCAAACACAGCAGCTTGCCAACTCCATGGCGGATTTGGGCAAGCGGGCCGAGGATCGCTTTCAATCCGTGGTCTATCTCGAAGAGCAACGGCGGGCCGATGCGCGCCGCATTGCAGCAATCGAAGGAGATATACCTCCCCTACGCAAGGCGACAGATGAGAGTATAGCTAAAACCGTGCGGTTGGAGGACAGCCTGCGCAAACTCACGAGCCGCATCGAAGAAGCTGTACAGACCACCAAAACGTACGATGCCAAGATCGAGGAGCTGCGTGTTGCCGACTTCCAGCGAGAACAGCGAATGCGCCAGTACGCCGAACAAGCGGCTAAGGTTGAAACCGAGACATCACGCTTGCTGGAGCAGACGCAGAAATATGCCCTGCTTTACAATCAGAACAAGCAAGCCATGGACGGATTGGAGTCCTTCCGCGCGCGATTGGAAAAGCGGCAGAATGAGATCGCGGAGATGCAGCGCTTGAACGAGGAACGGTTAGCGCGCCAGTGGGAAGAATGGCAGGGCAACTTTGCGCGGGACTGGCAGAAGCGGCTGGTTGCCGAAGAGGATCATTGGCGGCGGCAGGAACTGGATAACCAGAAGACGATCGAGCAACTGGCCGATCTCACCGAAGAGACCACCATCTACTACAAGGAGATCGCCGCTCTCTGGGAAAGCCAGCAAGGTGTGACCGATCGTTGGAACAAAGCCATCCGCGATGCGCTCAGCGCGGGCCAAGAGAATGCGACGCAACATGCGAAAGAGCTACGCCGCTTTGCCGAGGAAAAGAGGAAGAACCTTTTATAAGAGGTCTCAGGTGCAACGCACTTAAAAAGTGCGTTGCACCTTCAGAACTGCCAGGTACCCCCCACCATTGTGCGCAGCACCCGAGCCTCCAAAAGAGCCTCGGGTGGCAGCTCGAAGATATCACGATCCAGGACGACCAAATCCGCACAAAGGCCAGTTGACAAAGTCCCTACGACTCCCTCCGTACCCGCCGCATATGCAGCTCCTCGCGTGTACGCTCTTACAGCCTGGGCCAGCGTCAGCCGCTGCTCCGGGTGCCACCCATCCGGGCCGGGGGAGCCATCGGCTTCATGGCGACGCGTTACCGCGGCATACAGGCCCAGCAAGGGATTGAAAGACTCGATCGGGGCATCGGACCCAAAGGCAAGCGGGACTCCAGCACGCAAGAGCGATAGCCAGGGGTAGGCAAAAGCCGTGCGAGTCCCCCAATACCGCTCCGCCATCGCCCAATCATGAGTTGCATGGATCGGCTGCATTGAAGCAATGACCCCGAGCCGCGTCATGCGCGGCAGGTCCGCCGGGCTTATAAGCTGCACATGTTCCACACGGTGACGCAGTCCCCGCCCATCAGGGCGAACATCTTCGAACGCATTCAACACCTCGTGGACAGCCCGATCTCCAATAGCGTGGACTTCCACGGCCATACCGCCCTTCACAGCACGCTGAACGATTCCGCGGAGCTGCTCCGGCTCAAGTGTGAGTGCTCCCGTATTCTCCGGCTCGCCATCGTAAGGGGCAAAGAGCGCCGCCGTGCGCGCGCCCAAAGCACCATCGGCAAAGAGCTTCAACCCGCCAAAGCGCAGCATCTCGGTCCCGAATCCAGAACGCAGCCCTACGGCCAGGGCACCCTCCAGCGCATCCGATTGGATGTACTTCACTACCCGTACTTTTAGCCGGTCTTCCTGGTGCAATTTTTGGAAAGCGGCGAAGGCCGGTCCGGCGTCCACATCGTGAATCCCTGTCAAACCGGCAGCCAGGAGATGTTCTTGCACTTCGTCGAGCGCCGCGGCCACCGCGGAGGGGTCCGGCTCAGGGATAGCCGAGAGGACCATCTCGATAGCGCGCTCAAAGAGCATGCCGTCTGGTGATCCATCGCCACTACGTCCCAGGCGTCCGTGGTCGGGGTCAGGAGTCGTCGCCCTAATCCCAGCCAGTTGGAGCGCGCGCGTGTTTGCCACCGCAGCGTGGGCGTTCTTGGCCGTAAGCAAGACCGGTGCGTGGGAGACCACGCTGTCCAGGTCTGCCGCCGTCGGGAAGCGACCCTCAGGCCAGAGGTTCTGATCCCAGCCGCGTCCTCGGATCCAGCTTCCGGCAGGCGTGCGCGCCCCCCGCTCGGCAAGGCAGGCCAGGAGCTGCTCCTTAGAGAGTCCACGCAAATCAAGCTCATTGAGGCTTAAGGCATACCACATGAGGTGCACGTGCGCATCGATCAGCCCCGGCAGCACCAGAGCCCCCTCCAGGTCTTCCACCACAGCGCCGGTCCTCTCACCCCAGGCAAGTGCATCGGAATCCCAGGCAGCCACCTTCCCATCCACAATCGCCAGAGCCTGTGCCCAGGGATAACGGAGATCCCCCGTATAAATTCGCGCGTGTCGCAGCACTTTAACGTTCATTCCACCCCCAACCATCGTGCAGCCCAGGCCACGCCAAAATATCCTGCCCAGGCAACCAAAAGCGCTTTAAGGGTCTTGCCCACCAAAGTAGCCAGGACAAAGCGCTTGAGAGGATATCCCACCACGCCTCCCGCCATCGCCGCCAGATCAAAAAAGGGCATTGGAAGTGCCGAAAGCACAAAAATGGTCAGATCCCCATTGTGGCGCATCCAGCGCTCCAGCGTTTGATAAAGACGCGATTTATTTACAGTCCCCTCGACAGCATAGCCCGCCAGATAGCCGGTAAACTCACCGAGCGTATCCCCGACGCCTGCGGCCAGACCAATCAACCACGGATTGAGCACGGCCCCCATCGTAAACGTAAACGCCAGGTGCGGCAAAGGCAGCAGAACCGTCGCACTTCCAATCAACGCCAGCAGAAAAACCCCCGGGTAGCCTAAAGCCCTGAACTGCGAGACCTCCAATTTATCGCGGTTCAGAATGACCACACTCATAAACACAAGCAGGCCAGCAATGATCGCTACCCGAACGAGTTTGCCCGGATGTTCCTTTGGCTGCCCCGTAGGGAGAGCGCAATCAGGAGAAGGATCGTTCATCACCCCCTTCTCATCCATGCAACACCGGACCATTCCTCCGGGTTAACACATTGGAGCCCCAAGCCGAACGACAGTTGCAGGACCGTAAATCCCCTGGGTAGCGTTGCAACTGTCAATCACCAGATCAGCACGCCCCAAGACCTCTGCATAATCGACGTCGTGATGGCCAGTGACAATGACCACGGCATCGACCGACGTCAGCACATCTTCATCCAACGGCACAGAGCTCAGAACACGAGCTTCCTGTACAAAAGCATCCCCACCCACATGGAACATGGACACAAAAGGATCATGATAGCAAACGTCGGCCCCCCGCATCAACAGGAGCTCAATCACCCGTTCCGCAGGAGAATTGCGGGCATCGCCGATATCAGGCTTGAAGGAAACTCCCAGAACCAGCGTTTTCGCCCCTTGAAGGGGTTTTCCCTTCAGGCTCAGCCCCTGGGTTACCAGATCCACCACATGATAGGGCATGGTCTCGTTGGTCTCTGCCGCCAGCTCAATGAACCGCGTGTAGAAATCATATTCGCGCGCTTTCCACAGCAGGTAATAAGGGTCGATCGGGATACAGTGTCCTCCCACGCCGGGGCCCGGCGAAAACGGCATGAAGCCGAAAGGCTTAGTCTTGGCAGCTTCGATGACCTCCCAGAAGTCAATGTCCATGCGCTCGGCTAACATGGAAAGCTCGTTGACCAGCGCGATGTTCACAGCGCGGAAGGTGTTCTCCAGGAGCTTGGTGAGTTCAGCCGCACCGGGTGAAGAGACCTCATGAACCGGCGCCCCCATCTGGCGCAGAAAGGTCGCAGCGACCGTCGTGCTCTCCGAATTGAGCCCGCCGACCACCTTAGGCGTGTTGTACGCGCTCCACTGCTTGTTTCCCGGGTCGATGCGTTCCGGGGAAAAGGCCAGGTAAAAGTCCTGTCCTGCCTTGAGATGGCTGCCCGCCTCGAGAATCGGCTGCACCACCTCGGTCGTCGTGCCGGGGTAGGTGGTGGACTGCAAAACCACCAACTGTCCTGCCTGAAGTCTGGGGGCTATACCCTCCGTCGCCCGGGTAACATCCGTCAAATCAGGCGCTCGCTGAACGGTGTAAGGCGTGGGGACACAGATAAAAATGACATCGACATCCCGCAAAATGTCATAGTCGGTCGTGGCCCGTAAGTTCCCAGACTGAACATGGGGTTGGAGGTCCGTATCCCTGATGTCCTCGATGTAGCTGTGTCCGGCGTTGATCGCCTGGGCCTTCTGGTCATTGGCCTCAACCCCCACGGTAGGGAAACCGGCCTTGGCACAGGCCAGGGCCAGAGGTAGTCCCACATACCCCAGCCCAATCACGCCTACCCGCGCGGTACGATGCATGATCTTCTCGGAAAGCGATCCCATTGTTTTCTCAAAGCCTCCTAGACAGTGATGTCTTCATCCATGCGCATTTTTCGATTTCCAAGCTGCTGGGCCAACAGAGCCAGTTTAGGCTCAACTTCATACCAGCTAATGGTCGAAAGGCCGAGCTTTTGACGGAGTGCATTCCGGTCCATCCCCTCCACGTAATCACGGACGGCGCAGGTCCAACGGAGCATTTCAAAGGTGAGGTGCGAAATACCCGCTTCCTCCGCCACCCGCGTCAGTACGTATTCCAGGTTGCGCGCCGTCCAGGGGAAAAGATACTGGCGCGGTTTATAGGCCTGCATGTACTCCTGCAGCAGTGATCCCCAATGGGCCGGCAGAGGAATGCGGCGTTCTTTGTGCTGCCGGTCGGGCTTACGATAGCGGATCCAAAGCACCGGATGTGCCGCATCCGTCACGTCAAGATGGTTAAGGGCAATCTTGACGCATTCTCCTTTCTTAACCCCCGTGGCAAGGAGCAATGTTACCAACAAGTGCGGTCGTGCATCAGGCTTATGCTCCTCGTCCCCCTGGCGCATCCTCTGCGTCACGGCCAGTACCGCTTCAAGTTGTTCATCCATCAGGATCTCAGAAAGCGGAGCGGAAACGGCACGATGCGTCAACGGTGCAGCCGGGTCTCTCAGGAGGATCCCCTCTTCGGCGAGCCAGCCAAAAAAGACCTTCAGGGTAGTAATCCTGCGTTCCAACGTCTTGGGGCTGCAAGGGACGCCCCGCGGCCCTAACATCCATGAAAGAAACGCCGTGAGGTTAACCGTATTGATCTCCTCGAGCGCTGTGCCGGCTCCGAGATATTCGCTCAATAACTGCATATCCAGCCGGAATGCCTGATGTGTGTTTTCGGTGAAGCCCCGGTCTCCCATGTAATGGTCGAAAAGGCCCAAGGCCACACTCAATGAGGAGCGTCGTGTAATCTCCGGCCTGGAGGGCGGTGCGGCTGTGGGGCTCTCCTCCGACGAAAACAGCGGCAGTTGTTGAGAATCAGGTGGCGGTTCACTTGATGCGTTCATGATATTTGTATTATAGCCCGATACGCTATGGTAATCAAATCACAGTTCTGTTATCTGTAATTTTTGACAGTCTGTGCTATACTATTTTTGGAGCGGAAGGACACGCAGCCAAAATTCATGTCCTGAGTCAAAGTTCTACGGAGGAAAAAAGATGACCTGGCCGATTAACGTCATTCGTCAAGAGTTTCCAATCTTGCAACGCACCGTCAATGGCAAACGTCTGGTATACCTGGACAATGCCGCCACCACACAGAAGCCCCGTGCCGTCATAGAGGCGATTACAACAGTCTATACAGATTACTATGCCAACGTGCACCGCGGGATCTACAGCCTGGCCGAAGAAGCGACCGCCCATTACGAAGATGCCAGACGTAAGGTCGCCCGTTTCATCAATGCGGGGAACCCCGTTGAGGTCATTTTCGTACGCAACGCTACAGAAGGGCTGAACCTACTCGCTTATTCGTGGGGACAGCATAACATCCGCGCTGGGGATCGCATTATCATCACCGAACTTGAGCATCACAGCAACTTGGTCCCCTGGCAGCACCTGGCTCAGGAGAAAAACGCCGAGCTCACCTTCATCCCCATGACCGGCACAGGTGAGCTGGATTTGAGCGTGCTGCCGCAGCTTTTGGAAGATGGGCGCACCAAACTGGTCGCTTGCAGCATGATGTCCAATGTGGTCGGGACCATCCCCCCCGTGAAGCAAATCATCAAGATGGCCCATGATGCCGGTGCCGTCGTTGTCCTGGATGGTGCTCAGGGCGTCGCACACTTCCCGGTGGACGTTCAGGCACTGGATGCAGATTTCATGGCCTTCTCCGGCCATAAGATGTGCGGGCCTGGAGTGGGCGTGCTGTGGGGAAAGCGCAAGCTCTTGAACGACATGCCTCCCTTCCTCTTCGGTGGGGACATGATTCGCACAGTGAAAAAATACTTCACCACCTGGAACGATCTACCCTACAAATTCGAGGCCGGGACCCCCGCTATTGCGGAAGCCATTGGCCTGGGTGCAGCGGTCGATTACCTCACCGATATCGGAATGGAAGCCCTCCACCGGCACGAGCAAGAACTCGCCGCTTATGCCATGCACCGGCTGATGGAAATCCCCGGTATGCTGATCCTGGGGCCCAGCGCGGATAAGCGCGGCGGAGTCGTAGCCTTCAGTATCGATGGCATTCACCCCCATGACATTGCCACGATCCTCGATGAGGAAGGGGTCTGCATCCGCGCGGGCCTGCACTGTGCCGAGCCGCTGCACATGTGCTTCAGCGTTCCGGCAAGCGCGCGGGCCAGCTTCTATCTCTACAACGGCCTCGACGATGTCGATGCCATGATCGAAGGACTCCGCAAGGTCATCAAGATCCTGAGAAAGTAGGCTGACAGGGGTTGACGTACTATGAGTGAAATTTACCGCGAGCAAATGCTGGATCACTATCACGATCCGCAAAACTACGGGGTCCTTGAAACCCCTGATGTCGATATCCAACTGGAGAACACGACCTGCGGGGATACAATTCATTTGACCGCCCAGTTGGATGAACAGGGCCGCATCGCTAAAGTAATGTTCGAGGGCCATGGCTGCGTGGTCAGTATGGCCTCCGCATCGATGCTGACCGAAGAAGTCGTGGGAAAAACTCCCGAAGAAGTCGCCGCTATGAATCTTGAGGACATCGAGGCCATGCTCGGCGGCATCCGCCTGAGCATGGGGCGCGTGAAATGCGCCACGCTGGCCCTTACCGCACTCAAGCAGGGATTGGAAAAATAACGCCTTATGTTTGTGACTGCGGTGTTTCGCACCGCAGTCACAAACAGTCTATCCAGGCAGACGCTATTCCTTGCGGGTGGTAGGGCGCTCCAGCTTCACCTTGAAAGAAGACTGAGGCAGAATACTCACCACCCGGATACTGTTATCCGGCAGGGTCAACGAAGGTACAAGGGTGTATTCTCCCTCCCCGCTGCCGGTCAAATCCAGCCGAACATAGATCTGCGTCGGATCAAGCTGCTCCACCGCGGTAAAAGGGCCACTTAGGACCAACTGAATCGACTCCGGAGAAACAGTAGCCGTAAGTCCTGGGCCAACGCCAATGAGCTCAGGTCTGGCTTGCACCGTCAGTCGGCTCTCAACCGGCTCAATCCGCACGGAGACCTGCACCTGAGGTTCAACCAACACCGATAATCCCTCAGGAATCTGAAGGGCTACCGTTGCGGTAAAGCTCTCTCGGGCATTCTCAAGCATAACCGGCTCCGTCTCCAGATATCCCGCATCGGCTGCTTCCTGCACGACGTCGCGCCGCCCCAACACGGTGACCGCAGGGGGCTGGACTTCGATACGTCCCAGCCGATAGCCAGTCGCCGGCTGCCCCGCTACCAGAACCCGCACAGCCATGTCGCGGATATTGCCTAACTGCTCCACCGGCACCTTAACAGTCACCGTTTTAGGGATCATCTGCACATAACTAATCGGATTTCCCGTCACATCTAAGGGCACAGGGGCAAAGTCCCCTTCCACATCCTGACGCTGGTCAGTGATCGGGACGGTAATCAGGGAGCGCACCACCTGAGAGACTAACGATTGAGGGCCGCTGACCGTAACGGTGCGTGGAACGAACGTGGGCGTGCGAGCAACGAACCCCAAGGCCGGAGAGCCCTCCAGCACAACCGTTGTAGAAATATCCAGGTCCGCCATCGGTTCAAGGGTCAGGGTAACATTCTGGGGGGAAGATTGCACTACCTGAACCGGTTTGCGGCGCACTTCCACCTCCACAGGCAGCGTAAGCAAACCAGGAGAAGCCTTCGAGAGGTCCACAAACGCCCGAATATCCTCTGCCTGCAAAATGCCCCAGACAGATTCCGGTGCACGGAGCACCAGCTTGGCCTTCACAGTCTCTACGCCATAGGCCGTCATTCCCGCGGGTACCCCTTGAACCTCCACCGGTACCGAGAGGGAATAAGGTTGCTCGACCGTCGGATCTTCGGCCTCAGTAGCCACGGCCCAAAAGAAGATCCCCAAAACCAGCGAGATCACAATCAGACTGAGGTCCTGCTTTAGATCGAATCTCATCTCCGCGACCCATCCGCCCACCAGGGTGTTTCTGCAGCACCTCGAGGACGCATCCAGTTCAGAAACGCAAAGGGTGACTCAGATGAGGCGTCCCCGGCGAAGAAAGCCCCTAAGGTCGATTCAAGCCGCTCCCCCTCCAAGTCTCGAATGATGCGCCCATTGTGAGCAATCGAGATACTGCCACGCTCCTCAGAGACAACCAGGGCCACCGCGTCACTCCCTTCAGTAATGCCCAGGGCGGCGCGATGCCGTAAGCCCAGGTGGCGATCCTCAAGAAAAGCGGTAGTCAGCGGCATCACACAAGCCGCCGCCGCCAGTCGCCCCTCCCGGATAATCACCGCCCCATCATGGAGCACCGTGTGGTGGTCAAAAATCGTGGTAAGCAGCTCCGTCGTCACCCGGGCATCCACCGGGACACCGGTCTCGATGTACTCTTTGAGGCCGGTTTCGCGCTCGAAGACGATGAGCGCGCCAATGTTTTTGGCCGCCATTTGCCGGGTGGCGGCAATGACTGCGGACAACATCTCCCCATAGCCCGCATCGTGAGTCGAAAGAGGGCCAAAGAGATTTCCTCGTCCCAGACGCTCCAGGGCACGACGGAGTTCCGGCTGGAAGATCACAGGCACAGCCACTAAAATTGCAGGAAGAAGCTGCGCCACCAGCCAGGAAAGTGCCGAAAGGCGCACCAGACGGCCCAGCAGAGCCAGTGAGACCAACAGAGCAACAATGCCGCGCACCAACGGCACGGCACGTGTGCCCCTCAGAGCGTAGAAAGTGGTGAAGAAAAGTGCACTCACCAGGAAAATGTCCAGCAAATCCAGCCACGATAGTCGCTGAATCAACCAGCTAATGTCCCACATAATCCCCTATCACCCAAAATCCCATAACTTTGCCGGACACGCCTGCTAATAAGCCCCATCCGAAGTTCCGGCAAAGACAATAATCTTACCCGAGGAGAAATCTCCCACTCCACAAGCCAGGCGTATGATAGTATCGCCGCATCAGAGCTGAACGGCGGTCAAGAGTTTTCCGACGGTTCCCGTCCGGCCATGTCGCGATAAAGATCTTTATACTCCTCAACATTAGGCGGATTCAATGCAATGATGGCTTCCATAGTCTTCAGTGCATCCTCCTGCTTCCCGGCCTCTAGCTGTAAGTCCCCCAAGACATCCAGGTTCTGGAGCGCCTCCTCCCGCTTCCCCATATTCAGGTAAAGCTGTGCCAGACGGTAGCGTAAGGGGATCGACTCAGGCTCATCCTGCACCAGGTCATTCAACACAGCCAGGGCTTTTTCAAGGCGGCGCGTTTCAAGATAGCGTTTGATCAGCCGGTCCAATGCCGCCATTCCCAAATGCACGCGCCCTGTCCGCGGATAGAGCCGCAGCAGGCCCAAGTAGGCCCGCTCGTCATCGGGCGCAATGCGCGTGATCTCCTCATAGTTTTTCACCGCCGTGTTCCAGTCCAGAAGCTGCATATTCAGATCCGCCATGCGGTGGAGAACACGCACCTCCCAATGGCCGTCCACAGAGCCCCGCGGTGCCATGCGCAGCGCCTCGGCATATGTATCCTGCGCACGATCCACCTGAGCCAGTTGATAATAGGCATCGGCAAGCTGGAGATACTGCGCGAGCGCTTCATCGATCTTCCCATGACTCACCAGGAGATCGATAACCCGCCGGTGGACTGCCACATCCAGCGGTGACAAATCCAGAATCTGGCGGTAGGTAGCCAATGCCTGAGGGATCTGCTCGCGGATTTCATAGCTGCGCGCAATCACACGGTACTTATCGAGCGCCAGTTCGAGATTATCGCTTTCCATGAAAAGGTTGGCCAGAAGGCTGTGCAGCGGCATATACAAGGGAGCCTTGCCAATGGAATACTCGAGCTCTTCCAATGCGGAATAGGGATTCTTACGGCGCATGTGTTCCTGCGCCAACGCCACAGAGCGCAGGATCTCCTCCGAGCCGGGCAGGCTCAGAATCTCCGCCAGGCTGAGGACGGTTCCCGCACGCGCCAGTCCGTCCAGACGGCGGCGCGCCTGCACGACCTCCGCCTCCCATCCCCGCTGGCTCAGAAACTCTACCAACGACTGCGATAGCTCCTGCGTGCGCTCGGGCTCTCCGGCATTGACCAGGCTCTGGGCCAACCCCTCGTAGACCCGGATCAGGTCATCCGCCTGCTCCCGCTCCACCGTGGCCAGGTCGATGACCTTCACCGCTTCGATGAAATGCTCCGAGGCCTTCTGAAAATCGCCCTGTGCCTGATAGCACTCGCCTAATGCGAAATGGCTGCCCAAGAGATACTCGCCATCCGAAACCGAGTGCAGGAACTGCTCAATGGCCTCGTCGAAATGCATCTGCTCCTTGTAGAGAAGCCCCAGGTTGAAATGGATGGAGGGCATAGAGACACCGGCACTCACCAGACGCCGGTACGCGTCCATCGCTTCCTGCAGGTCTCCGCGGGTCTGTGCATCGACGGCCTTACCGATCAGCAAGCTTACCTCTTCCTGCGACAGCCCATGCGATTGCAGACTTTCCTCGGCAAAGATCGATTCCGCCAGCGATTCCAAAGCCCGCTGGCGCGTGATCTCCATGGGACTCCCTTGATCCCCAAGGAATTCCTCCTCGAACTCCGCCGCCTTCTCGACCGCCCACTGACTGAACTCTCCGGTGCCAAGAGGCAGGGGAATAGGCCGACCACTCTGCAAAAGCAGCATCACCTGTCCCAGACGGCGATCTTGAGGAGCAAAACTCTGCATCTGGCGGCAAACCTCAATCGCCCATTGGGGGTGCTCTTCTTGATACAGGTAAGCCAGCCAGAGGGTGGCGATGACCGCCCGCTCCATCTTCTCCTGTGCCTGATAGTATTTCAGCAGCTCCGTCCAAGCCGATGCATTGTGCGGGAAATCCTTCACCGAGGATTCCAACACGGAAATCTGCTTGTCAGTCAACCCCTGGGCACGGTAAAGCTCGGCGGCCTGAAAGTAGAACTTCCCCGCCTTCTCATTGTAACCTTTGCGCTCCATGATTCCGGCGAGCCGTTCGTAGGGGCCGGGGTCCTTGGGTGACAACTTGACGAGCTTTTCATAAACTTCCGCAGCTGCGTCCGTCTCACCGACGTTCAACAGGGCCCAGGCATACCCCATCAGGGGCGACGTGTCCCCTGGGAATTCCTGCAGGGCGCGGCGATATTCCGCAACCGCCTCCTGCCACTTCTCAGCCCAGACAAAATCGTTGGCCTTCTGTAATGCTTCTTCGAATCGTGCTCGATTGCCAGCCACAGTTCCCCCCGTATGCGCCGGGTTATCAGATACCGGGCGTAAAACTTCTGTTCCTTATCTGCTATGCCGCATCCAACAGCCAGGCAATGATCGCCTTTTGTGCATGCAGGCGATTCTCAGCCTGATCGAAGAGGGCAGAATGCGGTCCGTCCGCTACCGCATCGGTGATCTCCTCACCCCGATGGGCCGGCAGACAGTGCAACACCATCACGTCCTCCCTGGCATGCTTGAGCTTCTCCACATTGACCTGGTAGGGCGGGAAGACCGCCTTCCGCTCCTCCGCCTCGGCTTCCTGTCCCATCGAAGCCCAGACATCGGTGTAAATCACATCGGCATCCGTGACTGCCTCAATCGGGTCGTAGGTTGCCAGGAGTTTGGAGCCGCTCTCAGCGGCAAAGTTCTGGCCCATCTTCCAGACCGCCGGGTGCAGTTCATGGCCACGCGGCATGCCGATGGTAAAGTCCATCCCTGTCTTGGCCGCGGCAAACAGCAAGGATGTGGAGACATTGTTGCCATCGCCCAAGAAAGCCAGCTTCTTGCCCTTGAGTTCACCTTTGTGTTCAAGGATGGTGAGGAAATCCCCCATTCCCTGGCAGGGGTGGGAATAATCCGAAAGGCCATTGATCACGGGCACCGTGGCATACTTCGCCAGTTCCACAATGTCGGCGTGGGAGAAGACCCGTGCCATGATGATATTGACAAAACGCGAGAGAACACGCGCCACATCGGCTACGCTCTCCCGCTTGCCCAATTGGATCTCACTCGGCGAAAGGTAAAGTGCATGCCCTCCAAGCTGCAGCATCGCCACATCAAAAGAGACGCGGGTCCGCAGGCTGGGTTTCTGGAAGATCATACCCATCACCTTGCCTTTAAGGATCGGCTGATTGCCACCGGCCTGCTGTTCTTTCTTCAGGCCTACGGCAATATCTAAAATGGCGTGGAATTCTTCAGGCGTCAAATCCGCCAGCGTGAGGAAATGCTTCATCATGACCTCCGTATCATGTGATAACCACTACCCTTAAGTATACCACGAAGAATATTTAAAGAAAAAGGACCTGCAAGAGAAAACGGAAAATTGCCGCCAGAAACGAAGGTGCTATACTTTGAGAGGGCAATCTCAGTCAAAGCACGGTGAAAGGAGTTGCAATGGCAGATATGCAAGCGGTTGCAAAGCTACACCCCGGGCCTGGCATGGAATTGGTTCAGGTCCCTGTCCCCACTCCCGGCCCTCGGGAGGTTCTGATCAAAGTTAAAGCTACCTCCATTTGCGGCACAGACGTCCACATCTACAAGTGGGATCGCTGGTCACAAGGCCGCATCAAGCCCCCTCTGATCGTCGGCCACGAGTTCGCTGGCGACATCGTCGAGATAGGAAGTGCAGTGCGGCCCGACGAGCCCCAGGTAGGCGATTTTGTCTCTGCAGAGAGCCACGTTGTCTGCGGCACGTGTCAGCAGTGCAAGCTCGGCAAAGCCCACGTCTGCCGCAACACGCGTATCTTAGGCGTGGACCGCGACGGCTGCTACGCCGAGTACGTCATGATCCCCATAGAGAACGCCTGGAAGAATCCCATAGAGATGCCACTTCCCATCGCCAGCCTTCAGGAGAACCTGGGGAACTCGGTCCACACCGTGGCCGTCACCGACGTGCGTGCCAAGACGGTCCTGATGACCGGCTGCGGCCCGGCAGGGCTGATGGCGATCCCCGTCGCCCGAGCGTTCGGCGCGGAAACCATCGTCGTTACCGACGTGAGTCCCTATCGCCTGGACCTGGCCCTAAAAGTAGGAGCGGATCTGGCTCTGAACGCTACAGAACAGGACGTCCCCACCCTGGCACAGGACATCGTCCGCGGGAAGGGCTTCGACGTCCTCTTAGAGATGTCGGGCGCACCGCAGGCGCTGGTGCAGGGGCTGAGCCTGCTGAAGGCCGGCGGCGAAGCATCACTCCTGGGATTGGCCCCCGGCCTCCTCCAGGACTTCGATCTGAACAACCTGGTCATCATGAAGGGGATCACCGTCCACGGCGTTGCCGGACGACGGCTTTGGGAAACGTGGTATCAGATGCGGGCACTAATCTCCTCCGGTGCCATCGATCTCAGCCCCATCGTAACCCACGAGTTCCCATTTAGCCGCTGGCACGAAGCGATGGAGGTCATGGCCTCGGGGAACAGCGGAAAGATCGTGATGTATCCGGGGCAATGAAAAGTGAAGCGTGAAACGTAAAACGTGATACGTGAGTCTCACGGATCACGCATCACGTTTTATGGATTATTACAACCTATCACACAGTAAGGAGCTAACGATGGCCGAATCCAAGCTGAGCTGGATTGAAGAAGAGACTGCAAGGCTGAAGGAAAATGGGCTGCTGCTCACGCTGCGCACCATCGAATCCGCACCGGGCGCGTGGATGGTGGTGGACGGCAAAAAGGTGCTCAACCTCTGCACCAACAACTATTTAGGACTGGCAAATGACCCGCGCCTGGTCAAAGCGGCCAAGGAAGCCCTGGACCGCTTCGGCGCGGGGCCGACAGCGGTGCGCTCTATTGCCGGGACGCTCTCGCTGCACAAAGAGCTGGAGCGCAAGGTCGCGGAGTTCAAGAAATCCGAGGATGCGCTGTGCGTCCAGAGCGGTTTCGTCGCCAATCAGGCTGCCCTCGCGCCGCTGGTAGGCAAAGAAGATGTAATCTTCTCCGACCGGCTGAACCACGCCAGCATCATCGATGGCGCACGGCTCAGCAGTGCGAAGATCATCGTCTACGAACACTGCGATCCCGTTGACCTGGAGTCCAAGATCAAGGAACATCTGCCGGACTATCGCCGCGGGTTGGTCGTGACCGACGGCGTCTTCTCTATGGATGGCGATGTCGCCCCGCTGGATAAGCTCTACGAGGTCGCAGAGAGCTACGGGTTGATGACGATGGTGGACGATGCACACGGTGAGGGAGTTCTGGGCAAAGGCGGACGCGGCATTGTCGATCACTTCGGGCTGCACGGGAAGTTCGACGTGGAGATCGGCACCTTCTCGAAAGCCTTTGGCGTCGGCGGTGGGGTCATCAGCGGAAAGAAGCTCATCGTGGATTACCTGCGACAGAAAGCGCGCCCCTTCCTCTTCTCCAACGCGCTGACGGCAGCGGATACCGCCGCTTGCCTGGCAGCCGTCGAGGTGCTCGCAGCCTCCAGTGAATTGGTAGATCGGCTGTGGGCGAACACACACGTCTTCAAAGAAGGGATGAAAGCGCTGGGCTTCGACGTGGGCAACAGCGTCACGCCGATCACGCCGGTGATGTTAGGAGATGTGAAACTGGCGAAAGAGTTCAGCCGCCAGCTCTTCGAAGCGGGGATCTTTGCCATGGCACTGGGCTTCCCGACGGTGCCCAAGGGACTGGCCCGCATCCGGGTGATGGTTTCAGCGGCGCTCACCCAGGAGGACATGGCCTTCGGGTTGGAGACGTTCGCAAAGGTCGGGAAAGAACTAGGCGTGATCTAAACAGCAATGAGGCGGAACGGTACGCCACGCTATTCCGTTGCCATGACCGTGCCGTTCCGCCAACGTGTCCGAAGAACAACTGCCGCGATCTGCGGCAGGAGGCCGACATCGTAGACGATATAGGTTCGGAAATCCACTCCCTCCAGGATCAGCGTGACCTCGTGGGGGCGAGGGCCATCTTCAACCCGGAAACCCCACTGCTCGAACAGATGAACCGCCTCCGCATAAGAGAGAAACTCAGCCATGAACAGTCCTCCCATCCATCAACGTGCGTTTCCCAAAACGCGGCGGTAAGGCAGGATCCTCAGTATGTGCCCACACCCTGAGGTCAAAGCATTTCGTTCTTAGTGCAGCAACGATCACCGGCAGGCGTTCCAGTGCCTGCCGCACGCCATCGGAGACCGCCTCCAGTGAAGATCTTCGCATCGCAGTAATCTCGAGGGTCAGACAGTCACGCCCCGCATCAGCGGTCAGCACAGCGGAGAAATCCAGCAACGCGGGGATGGGAAAGAGCGCCTCATCCAACTCTGAAAGCCGCAGCGTGCCGCCACAGAGAGGCACGCAGTTGCTTCGGCGGTCCGTGATCCATCCCAGTGTTCGCAGCACCGTTCCACAGGGACACGCCCCCGGGATGAAGCGGCCCAGATCGCCAGTGCGGTAGCGGATCAACGGCATCCCGCGCCGCGTGAGTGTGGTGAAGACGACTTCGCCTGTCATCCCTTCGGCCAGCGGCACCCCGGTTGCCGGATCGACGATTTCGACGTAGAGATCCGCCTCGCGCAGATGATAGCCCCGCCGGGCCTGGCAATCCACGCCCCCGCCCAGCCCTGTCTCAGTCGTGCCATAGTGGTTGTAAACCCGGCAGCCCCATATCTGTTCCAATTTCGCTACAATCGCACGCGGGACATAATCGGTGCTCAGGAGGACACTTTTAAGCTGCAACCCGCTTTCTACCGACTGGCGTGCCAGCGAGAGGACCTGCGTGGGCACACCGACCACCCCATCCACCCGCTCCTGTGCCATGACCATCAGCGTCTCTGCAGGGTTGCGGACCAGGCCGTGCTTGATACCAACCGCGCCCAGCCGCGCCAGTCCCAGAGCAAGAAGGTCGCCCACGCTTCCCGGTCGCTCACCGGGGAGCAGGACGAGCACGCGGTCGCCGGGATCGGTAAACGTGGACATGCCCACGTGGAAGAAATCGATCGTAAGTTCCTGATCGTCCTTCGTGAAATAGAGGCGCTTGGGATCCCCCGTGGTGCCGGAGGTGTCCAGCGTCACCACGCGATGGATGGCATCCTGCGAGACGCACAGGAACTGTAAGCCGCTCGCACGCAGCTCCTCCGGCGTAGTGAACGGGAACGCTGAGAATGCCTCAAGGGAAAACAGTTCAGTAGGGGCGTCCGCCAGATGGGCAGCATAGAAAGGGCTACGCGTCCTGGCCCAGGCCAGCGTTTCTCGCACCTTAGCAAGCTGATAAGCGTCCACAGCCGTGCGCGTCAGAGGCTCAGGCGCTACGCCGATTTTCCGCGCGATCCAGGGTTCCAGCGGCGTCAGATGCATGCCTTGCACTACCTCGCCTCGCGGTACAAGGGCTGTCCCGCACGATTCGTCAGATTATAAGCACAAAAAGGGATGATCCGGCCATCGGGGCTGACCGTGTGGATACAGCAATCCCGCAGACGCTCCAAATCGAGCGTCCAGGCATCCTGAAACGCCATCCCCGAGATGCAGAAGGCGTGGGTCTGTGCGCGCTGCAGGAAGAGGTCCCAGCCGCCCAAAGACGGTCCATCACTCGAAGGAGCCGTCGTCACCGGTGCGGGCGCGGACCAGTAGGCTGCAACGAAATTGCGCGCCTTTTCGGCCCCTTCATCCGCCCGCTCGGCTTCACAACTGCAGCCACAGGATTTGCGCTGCGACCAGGGATAGAGACTGCCGTCCGGCATCACGACGAAATTTCCGTGGAAGGAGCAGAGCGCATTCTCGCACCCGGGAGGGACAAAAGATTTCGCTCGAATCGCCCCTTGCGTCTGCGTTTCTATAGCCCGGATCACCTCCGGGATCGTCACGCGATCTTCGTCCGCGGGGGCCTGAGGGTAAC
>JAVEWB010000218.1:0-4605 GCA_034004765.1 Anaerolineae bacterium | reverse complement strand
CGCGAGTTGGAAGCAGGCGAAATGCTGAATAACAGTGGCATCATTCGCCGCAAGCAGTCTCGGTGGGAGGAAGCTCTGGAGGCGATCGAGGAGGCGCAGCGCATCTTCGTCCGTCTGGGCGATAAGTCCCGTGAGGCACAGGCGCTGGGGAATATCGGCGGCATTCATGCTTCCACCGGCCGCCGTGACGCGGCAATTCAGGCCTGGCAAAAGGCAATCGCGATTTTCGATGAACTGGAGGATCGTCAGCATCAGGGGGAGACCCTGCTGACGTTGGGTGTGGCGCTTTTCAAGTCAGGGCAGCGTCAGGCCGGCCTGGCGGCTTATCAGTCGGGGCTGCACATGATTGAGCAGCCTACCGTGATGCAGCAGATCACCCGCACGTTGTTGGCGATTCAAGCGCGGGTTCTGGGCGCATAGAAAGCGCACGGTTGCCGCTGTTGAACAACGGAGACTTGTGATGGTGGGTGTTTCACGTGAAACCATCTGAAAGGTGTTCCGGTTCTATTGTCTGAAGTTTGGACCCTTGAAGTGTGATGCGGTGCATTTTAGGTGATGGAGGCGCAGGATGAAAGTTGTGCTGAAGCGTGATGTGAAGGGATTGGGAAAAGCTAACGACGTCAAGGACGTCGCAGAAGGATATGCGCGTAATTATTTGATCCCCCAGGGGCTGGCTGTGTTTGCTACGGAGGGAGTGGTACAGGTAGCAAAGCAGCACAAGCTCGATGTGGAGCAGCAAGCGGCTCGTCAAAAGGCACATGCTGAGCACATCGCCGAGAGGCTGCGTGAGACACCCCTGCATTTTCGTGTTAAAGCAGGCGAGAAGGGAAAGCTCTATGGATCGATCACCAATAAGGATGTGGCCGATGCGATCTCCGATGTTCTAGGGGCCCCCTTTGATAAACGGCAAGTTGTGTTGAATCAGCCCATTCGGGATATCGGCGTCCACCTGGTCGACCTTAAGCTGGATGGCGGCGTCCATGCCCAGGCAAGGGTTGTGGTAGAGGCAAATGAGTGATGGCAGAAGGATTAGGCTCCTGGCTGCGTCGTGCGCGTGAGTCGCGTGAGTTAACGCTTGAAGATGTGGAGAAATCGCTGCGCATTCGGAGCCGCTACCTCCAGGCTTTGGAGATGGGGGATTATGCGGCTTTGCCCGGCGAAATTCAAGCACGCGGCTTCCTGCGTAATTACGCACATTTATTAGGGCTCTCTGTCGACGAAGCCCTGGCACGATATGAAGCTGAGGTAGGGGGCCATCCGTTTCAGCCTCACGTTCGGCCCATGCAGGATGACCGGGCACAACAGATCTTAGATCGTCCGACCGTGTTTGCACCGCCACCTACTGGTGATGAGGAGGAGAAGCCGCAGACAGGTTTCTCTAACGGACTGTTGTTGGCGTTGATTGGCGCTGCGGCCATCTTTGCCTTGATTGCGCTGGGGGCGTTTATCTATTTACAGTTCTTTCTCCCTACCCCGGAAAAACCTGTGGCGACTCCTGAGTTGACGCCTGTGGAGACTCCGGTTGCGGTGGAAACGCAAGTCACCATCGAAGGGGAATCGGCTTTTGTCCCCGCCGTGGATGGTACGGTCACTGTGCGTCTTGAGCCCTCCGAACATGCCTGGGTGCGTTTGATTGCCGATGATGTGATCATTTTCCAAGGCGTTGCCGAACCGGGCCAGTCTTTGCAGGCCACGGCCTCGAATCGCTGTCTGGTGGAAACCGGCAATGGCGGCGCTTTCAAGCTTTACATCAATAACGGAGATTGGGGAACCCTGGGTGCTGCCGGGCGCGCTGTCCGGCGAGCCTGGTCACCCGCTGGTGAGGTAGCTGTAGACGGCAATGAATAAGGCTAAAGTACGGCGGCGTGTTAGCCGCCCCCCTCGTTTTTATCTGGCTTCTTTGGGCTGTCCCAAGAATACGGTCGACTCCGGTGGGATGGCCCTTTTGTTGCAGCGTTCGGGTTATCAGCCAACGGATGATCCGGAGCAGGCGGATGTTCTGGTTGTGAATACCTGCGGCTTCATCGCTTTGGCTCGTGATGAGTCCCTGGAGACGTTGCGGGCGTTGGGCGTGCATGTGCGCCCCGATCAGAAACTGATCGCAGCAGGCTGCTGGGCTCAGCGTGAGCCGGAGACTTTGTTGGAGTTGGTCCCCCAACTGGATGCAGTGATTGGCACACGCTCCTGGAATCAGTTGCCCGTGTTGATCGGGGCATTGCAGCAAAGATCGGAACGGCTGATCTACACTGAAACGCATCCGATGGTACTTCCCGAAGCCGGCGGTGTGCCCGGGTATGCTATTTCCGGGGCAAGCGCTTTCCTCAAAATCGCTGATGGCTGCAGCCGCCAATGTGCTTTTTGTGCGATTCCCGGGATCAAGGGCTCTTATGTGAGCCGCTCTCTGGAGGCTATTGTCGATGATGCCCGGCGCTTGCAGGAGCAGGGAGTGCTGGAGATCAACCTCATTGCTCAGGATACGACGTACTATGGGCATGATCTGGGGATGGAAGATGGCCTGGCCCTTCTTTTGGAGCGGCTGGCTGCAGAAGTCCCTGCCGTGCCCTGGCTGCGCATTCTTTACACCTTCCCTGGCTATATCACGCCACGCCTGATCGAGGTGATGGCGGCGTATCCCCAGGTCCTCCCCTACGTTGATCTTCCCTTACAGCATGCTCACCCTGACATCCTGCGGCGGATGCGCCGCCCTGCCGACGTGGATTGGGTCAGGCGGGTGGTGGGAGAACTGCGCCAAAGCCTGCCGGATGTATGCCTGCGGACTACCTTCATTGTGGGCTTCCCCGGCGAAACTGATGCGGAATTCCAGGCACTGGCTGATTTTGTGGAGGAGATGCAGTTCGACCATGTGGGCGTGTTCGAGTATTCGCATGAAAGCGGGACGCCGGCCGCCGAATTCCCTGATGATGTCCCCGCTGATGTGAAGGCCGCGCGCCAGGACGCGTTGATGGTCGCACAGCAGGAGATTTCACTGGCGCGACACCGTGCCTTGGTCGGACAGCGGCTTCCTGTGCTTCTGGAAGGATCTGAAGAGGGGCTGACTGTGGGGAGATCTTACCGGGATGCTCCGGAGATCGATGGATTGGTGCTGATACCTGGGAAAATGTCGCCCAACCGCCTGGTTACCGTGGAGGTGGTTGAGGCGATGGTCTACGATCTTGTCGGCAAGGTGGTCGCGGACTGACGATGCCGGGATCACTAAAAACGGCGCGCTCTAGAGCGCGCCGTTTGCTTTCGGCCCAAGTTACCGCACCATGACCTTGCTCGGGTCCAGCCTATCTCCTGCGGCTGCAATGGCGAGGGTCATAAGCGTTGAGGTATTTGACTCGATATCCCAACGCCGTTTTGTATCGGTCACCACTGCATGAATGGTCTCGATCTGGTTTTCCCATGCATGGACGTCACCTTTAGTCCGATGTCCTATCAACAGTGTCTCCACCACCGCGTGATCTGCTGTCGCATAGACCTTCGTCAGGGCAAGCCCTGCAAGGCCGCTTGTTGCGTAGAGGATGCTGGAGAGTGATTCCTCCCAATCGTCTAGAAAACCGGTGAGGTTTTCCCAGGGCACGATGGCTGACAGCGTGTGGGCCAGCAGTTGGTGCTCCCAGAGTTTCTGCAGCCACTGTTGATACTGTGGCCACAATCCAGATTTCGGGTCTGAGGGCCGCCGGCTGACTTCTGCATGGGTTTCTGCTTCCTGGAGAATACTTTCGACCCGCTGTTTGGTAAGGTTTACATAGTCGCGATTGCCCTCTATTTCGATGATCAGGTGGGTCGCTGTTGGGGTGGGGACCCCACGGGGAGAAGGGATGAACGTGCGCAGGCGAGATGGGTTCCTGGTGGTAAACAGGGCAAGTTCGTGATCTCCGACAATGCGCGCGGCCGTAGGTCGATACTCTTCTTGTAGGATGCGTTGCAGAATCTCGATGGCCTGACCCCGCGAGGGAAAGCTGGACAAAAGCGAGAGTTTCTCTGCGGGGGCCCGGAAGAGCCGCAGTGTTACTTCGGTGATAATGCCCCATATGCCGTAGTTACCGAACATGATTGCGCGGGCATCCGGTTTCCCTGGGATGGGTTCTCCTGCCTGGATCGGGCCGGAAGGCGTGACCGCGCGCAGTTGAATCGTATTATCCAAAAGGGTCCCATATCCCAGGATCTTGATTCCCGCCGTGTTGGCAGCAATACGGCCTCCGACAGTCGCATTAGGGGAGGTGAAAAATTGTCCGGTGGTCAATTTCAGCGGTTCTACGGATTGCTCTATTTCCTGCCATTGCGCACCTCCCTGAACCTGCGCTGTGGCTCTTGCCTCGTCAATTTTTATGATCTGCCGCATATATCTCAGATCCACGACCAGCAGCGGATGTTCTATTTGTGATTTGGCGTAGTACGGAGCGGTTCCGCCTCCCCAGGGCAATAAGTGGACTTCGCGTTGGCTTGCCCACAACATCAAAGCAGCAATCTCTGGTTCGCTCTGCGGAAAAACCACGGCTTGAGGAAGGTATTTCCCATTTTGCCGGTACAGGTATCCTGGATAGGTATCCCCGCCGGTGTGGGCGTAAAGATCGGCTGGGCTGATTGAGACGCGGGCGG
>JAVEWB010000217.1:0-4615 GCA_034004765.1 Anaerolineae bacterium | reverse complement strand
CGGCCTGCCCCTTCAGCAGGTACTGCCGAGCGGATGTCTCCCAAATGCATTTGAAGTCCGATCGTGCGTCAGGATACCCCGGCTCCATATCCTCATAGGTGGTGCTCAAATCGCCCTCCTGATAGAGGTTGACCTGAACAAGCGGGACCTGGAGGTAGCTGCGCAGTTCTTTGCAGACCGTTTGCAGGATCGTCTGGGGGTTCAGGGTTGCATTGACGCTCTTCAGAATCCGGTTCAGAATCTCGGCATCCTCAAGGCGCTGGCGAATCTCCTGAGCCATCATGGCCTTCTGCAGCGCGATAGAGATCTGCTGCGCCAGCATCAGGCTCAGGCCGATCTCCTGTTCGCCCCACCCGTGGGGCAGATCATCCATGAGCGAAAGGATCCCCTTGACCTCCCCCTCAATCCAGAGCGGGATGGTCAACGCCGAGGCAATGTGCTCTTGTACGATCAAGATAGGGAAAATGGCGCCGGCGTGATCCTCAATCGTGACATAGCTCCTCGGCCCCCTACTCTCATAGAAGGCTCGCTCATGATGCCAGTTCTCAAGAAGCCGCTGTTGAATATCGGGGGTATGCTTCAATCCCTCGGTATAAAGGGTAAGAACTTGAGAGGGCTGCTCATTCGCCAGAGCGATCAACCCTTTATGGAGGCCCAAAAGCTCAACTGCGTAGTGCAGAATGACCCGCAGGGCCTCCTCCGACGTATCGGCAATGGCCACAATCTTTTGGTCGATTTCTGCAAGCGCGGCAAGCCGATCCCGGTCCCGGCGTAAAGCCTGAAACAGATCAGCACCATACAGGTTTGCACTCACCTGTTGGATCAGGAGTTGGAGAAAGCTGATATCGCTGGGAGAAAAGGTTGCGTTCGGATCCTCGTGAAAGAGGGTCAGGACGCCCATTCTCTCTGCCTGCCAGGTCACCGGCAAGGAAACCAGCGCATGGACCGTCCCCACCGTCTCAATCCGACCTTCCCAAGTTCTGTAATCCTGGGCCAGGACAGGCTCTTGCTGTACCCAGGCTCTGCCGGTAGCGCCCTCCCCGGGACTGAGGCGATAATCCGACGGCAGCACCGGGACCCCGGCAACCTCTGTTTGATCGAATGTCTCTGTCGCCGAATCGTAGCGGAAGAACACTGCGCCCGCGGCATGGGTCAATGCCAGTGCCGATGCCGTGGCCCGGTGAATGATGGCACCGGGATCCTGAAGCGCGCTGATCTGTAAGCCTAGCTCACGCAGGGCCGCCAGATTCTCGGCGCGCTGTCGGGCCTCCATGTAATTTCTGGCATTGGTAAGCGCGACCACCAGCAGATCCGCCAGCGCTTGCAGCGTGCTCAGGTGCTCGGACGTGTAGAAGTCTAACTGGTCCATCATCAAAATCAGGACGCCGATCACCTGATTCTGGCTGCGCAGAGGGGCGAGCAATACCGAGATCGGCACATCGTTCTCTTTGCCCGGCGCGAAGGTCCAGTGCGGATCTGTGCGAGCATCGGAAAGCACGGCCCCTTGCTGCGTTTGGATCACTCCTTCGATCAGAGGAAAGGCCTCGTCCGTCGTGACCGCGCGGATTTTTTCCTCGAGCTCGGGGGGCAGTCCCTGGATATAGATATAGGGGGTACCGCTCATCCGATTCCCATTGATGAACGTGATGATCACCGTCCGGAACGGCAGCAAGTTCGGGATCCTCTTGACGACGGTTTGGATCACTTCGGCCTCGTCCAGCGTTCGGGTCAGTTCAGTTCCAATTCCCTGTAAGGTTTCTGCTAACGCCCGCGCCTTCAATTCGCTCTGGAAGAGCTGCGCATTGCGCAGGGCAATCGTTGCTAACGGGATCAACGAAGTGAGGACTTTTTCATCGGCCTCGGTGAAAGCATCCGGGGTCGCACTGTCCAGGTTGAAAAATCCCACCAGTGTCTCATTCAGGAAAATGGGAACGCTGATATGCGCGCGTATCCATGCCGATTCCGGTATATCGACCCACCCTTCGTAGGTCCGGATATCCGAAATTCGGATGATCCTGCGCTCTTGGGCCGCCAGGTGCAGGTCACGCGTGCTGTGCAGGGGTAAGCGCAAAGCCTCCAGGTCAGCAGGTTGGAGCTGGCTGTATCCCTGCCAACGCGTTATGTAGGCCTCCTCATCATTCGCCAGCATCACATTGGCGGCATCGCAGGGAATCAACTGCCTGAGGGCTTCTAAAAGGTGATCTAATACTTTATCGACCTCCAGCGTCGAGGTGAGCGCTGTACCAATCTCCTGCAGCGTTTCCGCCAACATGCGAGCGCTGTGTTCGTCGGTGAAAAGCTCCGCGTTGTGAATGGCAATCGTGGCCAACGTGGTCAGGTAGCGCAGCGTCTCCTCATCCTCCGGCGTGAAGATGGCACCTTCGACAAAGCTGTCGATCGTCAGGTAGCCGATGAGCTGCCGGTCAAGCAAGAGCGGCGCCATCAATGTCTTTTCGATCTCCCGTATACGACCATAGCGCTTCAGTGCAACGTAGGTCTCCGGCGCAAGTGGCTCGCTGTTGTGATAGGAGATCCCCTGGATCTGTGTGACCTGACCGTGGCGCAGGGACGGCATGAAGTTGGCATTGATCGGAAGACGCGTGGACTTCAGCCGCGCATCGTAGCCCGAAACGCCCCGAAAAACGAAGGCGTCCCCCTCGAGCAGCAGCAGACTGCCGGCCTGCGCCCGCGGGATCAGCCGGACCGCTTCATCGACAATGTGCTGCAGCAGCGCGTCGAGATCGAACTCACCCAGCAAAACAGGTGTCAATGAAGAGAGCGTCCACAGAAGCTGTTCACGCAGGTAAAGCTCTTTCTGAATGCGCTTGCGATGTTCTGAGGTAATGACCTCTTTCAGGTAGAGAGGAAGGTTATCCAGCTTCTCTTGCGTGAGGATGATCGAAGCCATGCCCCCCGTGTCGCAGGACAGGACAGGGGCTTCCTGACTTCTGGCCGTGAGACAAGGCAGATGTGGATAGCGTTCTCTTATAGTTCGGAGATCAGGCTGCGTCGCGGTATCAGGGAAAGGAGGTAGAAGAAGCAGGATGTCGGCTTCCTGATCTTTGAGCCAGACCAACGCTTCTGCAGCCCCGCCGACAGGCTGGACAAGCACCTCTTCATGGGCATGTAGAATGGAGAGTGCCTGATTGCTTATGGGTGTATTCCCGGCAACTGCCAGAACCTTCATGCCCCCCCCTGAATGGGATCAGCTCAATACAAAAAATAAACACCTGCTATTTTGTCATTTTAGCACAGATTTACCGCCGTGAACAGGATACCCAAAGTTTCCTTGCCTCATGGGTATCTAATGTTAAAATAGGGCGATGCAGATTGATATATTGACTCTGTTCCCCGTAATGTTTCTGGGCCCGCTCCAAGAGAGCATCCTCAAGCGAGCCCAAGAACGTGACCTGTTGACGATCTTTATCCATCAAATTCGCGATTATGCCACGGATCGTCATCAGCTCACCGATGATGTGCCTTACGGCGGAGGAGAGGGGATGATCATGCGTCCGGCTCCTGTTTTCCGAGCGGTGGAGTCTATCCCTGGCAGCAAGGAAGCCTCGGTCATCCTCCTTACCCCGCAAGGACGAACCTTCACACAGGCTATCGCTCAAGAGCTGGCACAACGTGCGCATCTTATCTTTATCTGCGGGCATTATGGGGGCTTTGACGAACGACTGCGAACCCAACTGGCCGCCGAGGAACTTTCCATCGGGGATTACGTCCTTACAGGAGGGGAACTCGCCGCGATGGTCGTCATCGATGCGCTGGCGCGTTGGATCCCCGGCGTCTTGGGTGCCCTGGAAAGCGCCCAGCAGGACTCCTATGCGCAGGGGCTGCTGGAAGGGCCGCAGTATACGCATCCGGCGTGCTTCCGCGGGGAGGAAGTCCCCGAGGTGCTGCGATCCGGGGATCATGCGCGGATCGCACGCTGGCGGCGCGAACAGGCATTGCAGCGCACCTGGCTCCGCCGTCCCGAACTGCTCGACCAGGCTCCCTTGACAGACGAGGATCGCGCCTGTCTTGCGCGGCTTTCCCAGATGCAGCAGGAAGAGGAAAGCAAGAAGCTATAAGGGCATAGGCCGGTTCTCTTTGGGGCTTACCCGGCCCACCGGGCTTTGCCGCAGTACGCAGGTCTGCTGTAAACATTCTTATCATCATGTGGAGTTGTTAGGAGGTACTATGTTGCGTAAGTCTTTATTATTTGGAATGATCGTAGGATTGGTATGCGCCGTGTTACTGACATCCTGCGACGCTCTGCCGCTGAACACGCCGGCAGTCCAGGAGTCGGCATTGACGGAGGTCGCAGAACTGACGGCGGCCCCGACAGAAGCAACCGCCGAGCCCGCACCCCCTGAACCTAAAACCCTGGTTGTCTGTATCGACAAGGAGCCCGATACGCTTTACTGGTACGGCGGCCATATGACCGCTGCGCGCCACGTTCAGCAGGCAATCTACGATGGGCCCATCGACAACACCATGTATGGATATCAACCCATTATCCTCGAGAAGCTGCCCAGCATCGAGGATGGAGATGCCGTCGTCGAGAAGATCATCGTGCAGGCAGGCGATCAGGTAGTAGATGACCTGGGGAAC
Source organism: Anaerolineae bacterium (assembly GCA_034004765.1). Taxonomy (GTDB): domain Bacteria; phylum Chloroflexota; class Anaerolineae; order B4-G1; family SLSP01; genus JAVEWB01. Next base: position 16 of record JAVEWB010000217.1, on the reverse strand, counting down.
CCGGTCGAACTGGCAG
>JAVEWB010000216.1:0-4617 GCA_034004765.1 Anaerolineae bacterium | reverse complement strand
TAACAGAACAGATACATGCCGCGCTGTGTGTGCCGCTCGTCAGCCGTGATGAGCTGATAGGGGTGCTCTGTCTGTGCAGTGATCGCGCCGGCTTCTTCAGTCAAGAGGGCCTGCGGTTGATTGACTCCGCCGCCGCTACTATGGGGCTGGCCATCGCTAACGCGCTCCTTCTGAAAGAGACCCGAAGGCTTTTTCTGGCAGAACAGGAAAAACGAGAGCTGGCCGAGGCACTGGAAGAAGCCGCAGCTTTTGTAAGCAGCAACTTGAATCTGAACCAGGTGCTGGACCGTATTCTGAAGCAGGTGGCACGAGTAGTTGACGGCGATACCTTCAACATCATGCTGGTAAAAGAAAGATTCGTCCAAATTGCCCGCTGGCGAGGGTATGAAAGCCTGCAAGTGAACGAAAATCTACCGGTGCGCGAGATCCCTCTGGATAAGTACCCCAACCTGCTCAAAATGATGCAGCAGGCAGCCCCTATGGTGATTGCCGACACGCTTGCCGATCCCACTTGGGTACCCAACCAGGAGTACGAATGGCGGCGCTCTTACGTGGGCGCTCCCATTGCCGTAGGAGAGCAAACGATCGGGTTTCTCAACGTAAACAGCCGCCAGCCCAACAAATTCGAAGCTGAAGACGCCCACCGGCTGAAGATCTTTGCCGACCACATCGCCACGGCGATCGAGAATGCGCGTCTCTATCAAGCCCAGCGCGAGTATGCCGAACACCTTGAAACACGGGTCGAGGAACGCGCGGCGGAACTGCACGCCCAATACGCACGGCTGCAGGCTGTCCTACGCAGTACCGCCGATGGCATCATCGTCAGCACAACAGAGGGCGCGCTGGTGGAATGCAATCCAGTAGCCGACACCTGGCTCAACCACAGCCTCTCTCCCGAAGATGCCCGGAAATTCCGCCAGGCCATCTGCGACCTCTCGGCACGTGCTGCCGAACACCCGGAGAGCATCCTCGAACTGCAAGGGCTGGACCTTCAGCTCAACGCCGCCCCGATCATGGAGCCTGCCGGCAATGCCCACATCGTGATTGCCGCCCACGATGTCAGCCACTTGAAGGCCTTCGAGCGCATACAATCACAGTTTGTCTCCGACGTCTCACACGAACTACGCACCCCCGTCACGACGGCCAAGCTTTACACCGAACTCTTGCGCTGTTCTCCCATTGAAAAATATCCCGCCTACCTGGATGCACTGGAGCAAGAGCTTAACCATCAAGCCAAACTCATCGAAGATATCCTGGACTTCTCGCGCATCGATGCAGGGCGACTGATGCTGAATCCCCAGCTCACCAATCTCGGCGACCTGGTGGAGCCCCTCCTATCAAGCCACATGCTGCTGGCACAGCACAACAAGGTAGCCTTGACGTATGATCTTGCCTCCGTCTCTCCTACCGTCCTTGGCGATCCGGACAAGCTCAAACGGGTTTTCATCAATCTGATTGTCAACGCGATCCAATACACGCCGGAGGGCGGGCAGGTCCACGTCACCACCGGGACAGCCCGGGCTGCAGAACGACAGTGGGCCACCTTCAAGATCCAAGATGCCGGCATGGGTATTTCGGAAAAAGAGCTGCCTCAGATTTTCAATCGCTTCTTCCGGGGGGTGCAGCCTCGCCAAAAACAGATCGAAGGCACCGGATTGGGCCTGGCTATTGCCAAAGAAATTGTGGATTTGCATGGTGGCTGGATTGATGTACAAAGTAAGGTAGGTCTAGGTTCAACATTCACGGTTTGGCTGCCTCTTGCCAATACCTGAGTTTTGCAAAAAATAACGAATAGTGGCAAAATAAGATAACCTGGAGGCAGAAAATGGCGAAACAGTGTATCCTGGTTGTAGAAGATCACCAGCTACTCTTAGAAGCAATTCGCGACTTGTTGGAAGTTGAGAATTTTGAGGTGTACACCGCGGCCAATGGGCACACTGCCCTCGAAATCATGGAGGATGTGCAGCCCGATTTGATTGTCTCCGATATCATGATGCCACAGATGGATGGTTACACGCTCTATCAGAAGGTTAGGGAGAACCCTAAGTGGGTACGCATTCCCTTCATCTTCCTGACCGCCCGCGGGGAACGCAACGACATCTTGAAAGGCAAAGCTATGGGGGCGGAGGACTATATCACCAAGCCGTTCGACACACGGGATCTCATCATCACCATTCGCTCACGCCTGGGACGCGCGCAGGCCATCCATGAAGCCACCGAAGCCGAATTCGACGCCCTCAAACAACAAATCGTCAATGTGTTCAGCCACGAACTCCGCACCCCCCTTACCTATATCTCCGGCTATACTGAGCTAGCCCTGGATGATATTTCCAAACTCTCCGTCAAAGATCTACAAGATTTTCTCGTGGGGATCAAACGCGGCGCGGATCGATTGAATCGGCTGGTCGAGGATCTCCTGCTGGCCCTCCAACTCGACACCGGACATGCCGCCAAAGAATTCGAGACATTCGCCAGCGTCCGTTATGACTTGGACAAAATCATCATGCTCACAGCGCGCACTTACCAGGAGGCCGCGGCGGCCAACAAAACGCCTTTGGAAATCGACCTCCCCTCCCAACTGCCACCCGTGAAGGTCTACGAAGAATACCTCTCCAATGCACTGGGGCGACTCATTAGCAACAGCATTAAATTCTCACACGCGACGCAAAAGCCGATCAAAATCACGGCGAGTACTTCCGCAGAATGGGTCGATATTGCCGTCATTGACCAGGGGATCGGCATTACGCCGGAGAACCTAAAACAGATCTTCAAGCGGTTCCGGCAGATCAATCGGGAGAAAATGGAGCAGCAGGGGATAGGCATGGGCTTATATATTACACAATCCCTGGTGGAGATCCACGGAGGCGACCTGGATGCAGTCAGCGAGCCGGGCGAGGGCAGTACCTTCACCATCCACCTGCCGATTGTCAAAGAGCTATAGCTGCGTTTCCACAGAAAGCAAAAAACGGGTTCGGCCAGGCGGCCGAACCCGTTTTTTGCTACTTGACACAGAACATATGTTCGATTATAATTGGGATAAGGTTGGGATATTTGGGATATTCCGAGAGGGCGAAATGAGCGCACAGTTAACGGAACGACAGGAAAACATCCTGGCATCTATCCAGGAATCTCTGGGAAGCAATGGGTACCCACCCACTATACGGGAACTCGGCGAGAAGATAGGCGTAAAATCTACCTCGCTCATCACCTACTACCTGGAACAGTTGGAAGCCTTGGGCTACATCACCCGCGACCGCTCCATCTCACGCGGCATCCGCCTGACCGGCCAGGGCGAACAGATTCCCAAGTCCGTTGAGATAGAACAGGAAACCATTGCGATCCCCTATCTGGGCTACATTGTAGCCAGCGAGCCCATTGCCGTGGAAGCGCTCTCCGGTGATGAGACCCTGGAACTCAACCGGGCACTCTTCGGACGAAATGTCGCCAACCTCTATGCCCTGACGGTCAAGGGAGATTCCATGATCGACGCGCTCATCCACCAGGGTGATACCATCATCCTGCGCCACCAGGAACGCGTGGAGAACGGCGAGATGGCTGCCGTGTGGGTCGACGATCCGGGCGAGACCACGCTGAAAAAGGTTTACTACGAGGGGAGTCGGGTGCGCCTTCAACCCGCCAACCCCACCATGAAACCCATCTACGTGCCCGCAGGCAATCTTCGCATCCAGGGCAAAGTGGTGATGGTGATCCGCAAGCTGGAATAAGCAGCCATCGCACTACAAGGCCATGCCGCTTCTCACTGCCGCATCACCACCGGCATATACTGGCGCCACGGCACCCCCTGTACCACCAGGCTGCGCTCCCAGCGCTGCCCCGTCCCGTCGCCAATCAGCGCATCGATCCGCAGCGGAAGCGTCCAGCCCCACGGCCGTACTGGCACGGTGAGAACTCGCGTCTCCCCTGCTCCTAACGTGCCTTCCCACAAGGGCAGTCCCATCCCCTGGGTTGTTGGCAGCGTGGCGGTGATCGGCGTCAGGCCCGCCGTCATCCAGAGCTTCACGGTGGACGGAAGAGCACTGCCGGGACCGGCGTTCCGGAGAGCAAACGTCAGCGTTGCACCCTGCCCTAATTGCAGCGGCGTTCCAGACGGCACGAGCCAGCGCGATGCGCTCAGATCCGCTCCCCCCACCCGTAAGGAAGCCGTGCGCCGGAAAGCGAACTTCCAGGCAGGCAGTCCCAGCATCACTTCAGGGGTCAGCGCTGTCCCCGCAGGTATCCCTGCACCGACCCGCATCGTCCAGGAAAGAACCGTCTGCCCCCCTGGAGCCACCTTCCCCGTCCAGGTCAGATGCCGTGTCCCCGCATCATAAACAAGGGCAGGAGAATGAAGCGTCACCAACTCCAGCTCGGAGGGCAAGTAGTGCGACAGTGTAGTCGTGAACATCTCCTGTCCATCATTGCGCAGTCGTAAAACAGCGGTCACCAGGCCGCCCGGCAGCGGCGTCGTAGGTGTCACCTCCCAGGTGCTTGTCCCCAACGGTGAAATCCACCCCAACCCCCGATCTATCGCCTCGGTACGCTCCGCCAGCAGCAGCGCTTCCAGCGGGAAAGCATAGAATAGCGAACGCCAAGTCTGTGTCGCCTTACCTCCCTTTC
>JAVEWB010000215.1:0-4645 GCA_034004765.1 Anaerolineae bacterium | reverse complement strand
CGTACTTCTCCCAGGTGTCGTGCGGGTTGGCGCAGACGACGATGACCGCCGGGGCGTTCTCGACCCACGGCTGGTGCTCTTTCGGGTCGAACTGCCGGATCTTCTCCCGGTCCGTGACGACGATGAACCGCCAGGGCTGGCGGTTTCCCCCGGAAGGGGCCCGGAGCCCCGCCTGCAGGGCCGTCCGGATGATTTCCTCCGAGATAGGGCGATCACTGAATTTTCTGACGCTGCGCCGCGTCAACAAGGCTTCTAAAATGTCCATTGACTCCTCCTTTACTTTAGTTTCAACCTCACCCCCAACCCCCTTTCCAACCCTTGGAGAGAGAGCCGGGAGTGAGGTTTGGTGGCTTATCCTACAGCCATCAGCGGCTGCCATTCATCCGCTGGACCCAGGCGGCCTTATCGACCTCCGGCACCCGGTAATCGGCGAACTGATCCAGCAGTCCTTCAGGAGAACTATCGACCCGCAGCACGGAGCGGTAGCACTCATGGACGAAGGACTGCTCGACTCCATGATCCAGAAAGCGGATCAAGCCATCGTAGTACGCACAGGTGTTCAAAAGTCCACACGGTTTATGGTGCAGACCCAACTGTGCCCAGGTCAGCACCTCGAAGAGCTCATCGAGCGTGCCCAGGCCGCCGGGGAGCGCGATGAAGCCATCGGCAAGCTCCACCATCAACGCCTTGCGTTCGTGCATCGAGCCGACGATCCGCAGGTCCGGCAGCGCCGTAAGTGCGATCTCCCGGGTGGCCAGCGCCTCCGGGATCACGCCGATCACTTCTCCGCCGGCGTCGAGCACCGTGCGGGCAAGCTGTCCCATGATGCCGACGCTGGCCCCGCCATACACCAGGCCCAGATGCCTCTCGGCAAGAGCCTCTCCCAACTGCCGGGCCGCCTCGCCGTACTCCGGCCTCGCGCCCGGGCTTGAACCACAAAAGACACAAATTCGCTGCATGGTCCCTGCCCTCCGAACTAGAATAAAGACCCTAAAGGTTTAGGAAAACCTTTAGGGTCTCAGGTTTACTCATCCAGATAGGACTACTCTTCGGCCAGGACGATGATGCGGTCGCCTGCCGAGAAGATCGCGGAGGCGGACTTGTCGGGGTTCACCACGACGCCGTAAGAACGATCCGCATCACTGCTGAAGGCGCGCTGGCGGTAGCCAATCGCCACCTCACCGCGCTGCCGGGCCGCCTCGACCACCGTGTAGAAGTTGACCGGCTCGCCCAGCTTCACGTAATTCTCCACAGGCTTGAGATAGACCTCTGAGCCGTCGGGGTCGAAGATATCGGTCAGGACGGCGTTCAAAGCCTTGTTCTCGGAGATCTGCGAGAGCATCAGGCTGATCAGTTTATCGCTGACGATGAAATCATCGGCGCGCGTGACTTCCGCCAGGTTGCGGTTGCGTACGTCCAACATCTGGCTAACGATGGAGAAGTCCTGGCCGGTCTTATTTGCAATATCGCGCAGGTGCAGCAGCGTGATCAACGTGCGCGCGTCGGCCTCCTGCGGCTCCAGCGTGTCGGAGCAGAGCGCAATGATGTGATCATAGCTCGTCACCTCGAGTTTATCCAGCAGACGGCGATCGGTCGTATCCCCGACCTTGAAAGAGATCTTCTGATGCTCGATGTCAGGGCAGAGGGCATCCAGGTCCACCTCATCCTGGGGGACATCTGCCACGATGGTGAGCACCGAGCCGGGGGCAACGTAGCGATCCAGCTCATTGATGACGGTGGCCGCGTGCCAGTTCCAGCCCAGGATCAGCGTGCGCTCCGGGGCAGGAGCCGCCGGCGTCGCGGTCTGAATGGCCTCGCGCTTGATCCCCAGCTCCTGGATCCCGGAGAGCCGGACGGTATCGTCATCCGCGGAGATTGCGATGACGCTGTCCCCCGCCTGGATGCGGGTATCCATCGACGGATTGAGCTTGAGGCTGCCGTCCTTGAAACTCAGCCCCATGATCGCCGAATCCTCATAAGCCAGCAGCGCCTCGCCAAAGGTCTTGCCCACCAGCGCGGGCTCTTCCTTGAAATAAATCTCATCGCCGCCGAAATCCAGCAGTTCCGTGTAGACCACCGACAGGCCGGATTGGCGGCAGGTCTGGGCCATGATGCGCGAGACCAGGTTGCCGATCAGCACCAGTTCCACCTCATCCTTGCCCACCATCTTCGCCACTTCCATGTTCCGGGGCTCATGGATCTCGGCGACGATGTGATAGGGTTCAGGCCGGCGGTTGGGGTTGTTGGTAATCGCCAGGATGCTCTTGATCACCTGGGAGTCGGGATCATCCCCTTCAGGTGAGAGAATGATGACAGAACGAGCTGTGTGAACACTCGCAACCTCCAGGTTATTCATCTCGATCGGGCTCCCCGTACGGCAGACCACACGGGTGCGTCCGGTATCTCCCACCTTATCGCGGATCTCATCCTCCATCTCCACCTTGTCTTTGTCCGCCAGGACCACAATGCAGGAATCGGCCTGGTTGGCATTGGCAATGGAGAGTTCGGAGATGATGGCAAAAATCTGCTCGGCCCAGCCCAAAATAACGGTGTGGTTGCTCTCGATGACCTTGGAGCGTCCCTTGCGCAGTTCATCGATCTTGCCCTCGACGCCGCTGGTAAGCACACCGATGAGCGTGCTAAGCACAAAGATGCCGCCAATCGTGACCGCGAACATCACCAGACGGAAGCCCCAACCGGTATCGCCGCCCACCGTTCCGGCATCCAGCGCACGCATCAGCGATTCCCACAAGGCCTCGACGAACCCCAGCGGCTCCTCCCCCTCACGTGCAATCCCCCCTATCGTCAGAACCGAGGCACCCAATAATACGACCGCCAGGGAGAGCGCCCCCAGCCAGCCGATCATCCCCATCGGGCCCTTGGACATCGTGTTATCGAAAGCGTACCGCAGTCGATCCGAAAATGAAGGTTTATTCATACTGCAACTCCTCTAAGACAAGGTAATCCAGGTGCGTCAGACCTGTCCGATGGGCAGAGTTTCCCACGCACAATTATACGATTTTACAACCCTCATTTGAACTGTCAAGGCAAGGCTACGTGCCCTGATAGGACCAATCCCAGAACCAGTACGCCAGCCCCTTCCACGCCCCCCACTGGGCAAAGGCCGTCTCGACGTCCGCAGAGCTTACCGGCGCACCCTCAAACCACTCATGGGAGGTCAGCTTCAACGCCCAGGAATCCACCGGGATGAAGTCATAGCGTTCCAGGAAAATCAGCAGATGCGCTGCGGCGTACGGCCCTATCCCCTTGAGCGCCAGCAGGTCATGGCGCAGTTCCAGCGTCGGGAGCGTGCTTGTCTTCAATGCCTCCAGATCCAACGTGCCGGAGGCCACCGCCTGCGCAAGCTCCAGCACGTAAGGGGCACGGTAGCCCAGCTTCGCTCCCACGCGAAGCCGCTCGCCATCTGCTCCGGCAATCTGCTCCGGCGTCGGGAAAGCATGGCGCTGTGGATGGGTCGGAACCGGCGTACCAAATTCGGAAACCAGCGCCTCGACCATGCGGATCGTCCCGCTCCAAGTCGTGTTGGTCGTGAGGATCGTTTTGATGGCATCCTCGAAGAGCGTAGGGGAACGGAGCAGCCGCCCCTGCCGGCGCGTCACCGCCTGCGCCAGTTTAGGTTCCGCCCGCGCTAGCTCGTAGAAGGGGGTGAAGTCCTGATCCAGCCCCAGCATCCAGGTGACCTGGCGTGCCAGATCGGCCTGCTCGGCCTCGTCCAGGGAGGCCGCGACGTCGACGCTCACACCGCCATCGACCTCGCGGATCGCAAGCTCGACGATCCGACCGGAGGCCAGGCGCCCGACGTAGGTAAGCGCGGCGGTATCCGCGCCCTCCCCAAAGGGGACCAACTGAATCCAGCCATGAGATTTGACCACGGCAGCAAGCGAAAACGGTCCACGAGCCATTAACTCCAATTGCATAACAGCCTCCCAAAATATGAACCGCAGATTATACAGATGAAACAAGCCGGCGGCTTGTTCTACTTCTCGCCGAGGCGTCCGACAAGTCGCACGATGCTGACCACGGCGACCAGGGTGGTCAAGAGGCCCAACAAGAGAGCGCCACCATACAGATAAAGGGCAGCGGGGAACGCCGCCAGAGCGGCCCAAAGGGGCGCATCGCCTCTGGTCCTGGCCAAAAACGGCCCGAGGATATTCAGGAGCGGAAAAAGGGCCCAGAGCGTCTGACCGACCCCTTCCACCAGAATCAACGTGCTGATCACCAGCAGCAGCGTGCTCTTACGGCGGGTGATCTCACGGTGATGGGAGCGCGCGATTTCGTCGAAAAAGGCTTCCGCTTCGGGCCAGGACATCTGCGCCTTCTCACACAGGGCGAAGAGGATATCGTCGCGTTCGCCCCCCTGGCCAAGCTGGGCAATGACGAAATCGGCAAGCGTCTGATCGGTCACCGAGCATCTCCAGAACGGGCAGGCGGTCCCACCATCGCCGCCTCAATCCGGGCAATGCGCTCCTCCAGCCGCTGCAGTACCGCCGACAAAGCCTCGGAGGAGCCATGTGACCCTTCGCCCGCGGACTCCAACACCTGAATGGCGGCAAAAAGCCGGCTCAAGATCGCCTCCAGGGTCGCCGACCCCTCGTAAAGCTGGGCCATCTTTTGCTCAAGTTCT
>JAVEWB010000004.1:0-22478 GCA_034004765.1 Anaerolineae bacterium | reverse complement strand
CCAAGCGCCGTCAGCAGCTCCGCCGTTCGCTGCTCGGCGCTGTCCCTATCAAGGCGCGAGAGGCCGAAGCGGATATTCTCGGCGACGGTCATGTGCGGCCAGAGCGCCGGCGTCTGGAAGACCATGCTAAGATCGCGCAGGTGCGGCGGCAGCACCCAGTCCGGGCGGCTGGCCGGCTGCTCATCGATCAGGATTTCCCCCGCGTCCGGCATGTCCAGCCCGGCGATCAGGCGCAGCAGGGTGGTTTTTCCGGAGCCCGAGGGGCCCAAGATCACCACGCGGTCGGCGGGCGCGATCTCCAGGGAGAACGCTTCCAGCACCGGTACCGTATCGAAGGCTTTGGAAAGCTGGCGTAGGGCGATTTTGTTCATGGTTGCTCCGGTAGAGAGGTGCGCCGGGACCAGGTGGCCAGGGAGAAGACCCCCAGTCCTCCGGCGGCAAGCGTGAGCAGTAGCATGGCCAAACAGAGCCCGGCCACCACGTCGCTGGCCCCATAGTGCAGGTAATTATAAATCCGCAGGGTGAGCGTGGACTGCCCGGGCGGCGCCACGATCAGCGTCGCGCCTAGCTCGCCTAACGTCAGGGCGAAGACCAGACTGGCCCCGGCCAGCAATCCCGGCAGCAGCAGCGGCAGACGCACGCGCCAGGTGGTCTGCCGGTCCCGCGCCTGAAAGATGCGCGCCGCATCCCACAGGAGCGGGTCGAGCTGCCGGCTCTGTGCGAGCAGAACCAGCGCGGCCAGGGGGGCAAAGCGCGCCAGCGCGGCCAACACCGGCATCCAGGCGGTGGCGTAGATCCCATCGAAGGATGGGTGATTCCACAACGCCACCAGGCCGATGCCCACGAGCGGCGCGGGGAGTGCCACCGGCAGGAAGAGCAGCCAGCCGATGGCTGCGTGATGGCGTGATCGGTGGGTGAAGAATTCCAGGGCCAGCCATCCGAGCGGGAGGCTGAGCAGTGCGGTGGCCGCGGCAACGCCGAAGGAGAAGCTGAACTCACGCACTGCAGGGCCGAGCGTTCCCACCCAGCCGTCGCCGCTGAAGGTCAGCTTCACTAACACGATCAGCGGGATCAGCACCTGGGCTCCCCAGAGTGCGACCGCGATGCTCTGGCAGAGCGCGAATCCGTTTTCCCAGCGCGGCGGGGTGCTCCAGGGGGAGACACCCCAGACCGGCACCTGCGCGGCGTGGCGGAGCAGCACCTGCCCGGCAAAGAGCCCGCCTGCGGCGAGTACCAACAGCGGCATGGAGAGCAGGAAGGCCCGCACCGGCTGGTTGCTGGCGCTGAATTCGGCGAAGATCTCCAGCGCATAGACATTGACGCCGAAGAGCGAGGGGACGCTGTAGTCCATCAGGCTGAGGACGAAGATCAGGCCGGCGCCCGCTGCCAACAGCGGCCCGGCCAGCGGCAGGATCACGCGCCACAGGACGGTCAGGTCATCTTGCCGCGTGCGCGCTGCATCCACCAACGGACGGGCCACCGTCTCCAGGCTGAGCAGCGCCAGGCCGATGCCCACCGGCAGGAGTGCCATCGCCATGACCCACAGGCTGAGCAGCAGGCCGTCCGGCTGTGGAACATCCAAGAGTGCGGAGAGCTGCTGCACGATAGCGCTCCAGGCCAGGGCGTGGATGTAAGGGGGCAGTGCGATCAGCACCAGGGGCAGCCAGCGCATCCAGGCCCACCGCCGATCCCAGCCCCAACTGGCGCAGGCGATCAGGATGCCCAGTACCATATCGATGAGGGCCACCCCCGCAGACAGTCCCAGGCTGCGCAGCAGAAGACTCAGCCGACGTCCGGTGGGCAGGGCCAACAGCAGCCAGTCGGCGTGACCCTGTAGTAAGGACACGCAGCAGGCGATGACCAGCGCCAACAGGGGGCTGAGCACGACAGCGCCGAAGATGATCAGGCGTGCGATAGGGCGCAGGTCAGGAGATTTTGTCATGCGGACATCCCCGCACTATGCCTCACCCCCTAACCCCCTCTCCAATCCTTGGAGAGGGGGCAGGGGGTGAGGTTGTAACAGTTTTACCGTACAAAGATCTCCTGCATATCTTCCGTGGCGGCTGCCAGATTTTGATAGATCTCCTCGAAGCCAACGTCCATGCCCTGGACTTCGACACCCGCGAAACACGCCGGAGTGACGCCGTCAGGCAGCGGGCGCGTGGGGATCTGAATCCAGTCCATCTGGACCAGCGCCGCCTCCGTCTCCGGACTGAGCAGGTAGTCGACTAAAGCCTGACCCTCTTCGGGATGCGGCCCACCCGCAATCATGGCGACCGTGTTGGGGATGACCAGCGTGCCCATTTCCCCCGCGCCCTGATCGGGGAAGATGACCTGAACGGGAGCGCCCTTCTGGATCGCGCCGCAGGCATCGTCGGTATCCGTGAGTCCCCAGGAGAGCTGCCCGCTCGCCACCCGATCCCGCACGACCGAGTTGCCGTCTACCACCTGCACGCCGCGCTCGGCCACCTGTTCGAAGAACGTGCGGGCGGCCTCCGCTCCACTTTCGGCATAGAGCGCTGCGGCCTGGGTCGAGGTGGTGCCGAACAACGGATTCGCCAGGGCCAGCTCGGACGCGGGGTACGTGTCCGACAGCAGATCGTAGAGTGAGGTCGGTGCTTCATCCGGCGCGACCCGGTTGGTGTTGAGAATGATCACCCGGGCCCGCCCCCCGAACGCGGCCCAGTAGCCCTGCGGATCCCCATATTCCGGCGGCAGGTTGGCACCTTTCGGGATGCGGGCCGGCGTCAGAACGCCCTGCTCTTTCAGGAACATAGTCTGGAGAAACTCGCCGCTCCAGAAGACGTCGGCTTGAGGATTGGATTTCTCGGCTACCAACCGTTGGGCCAGACCCACCGTCTTGGTCGCTTCCACATCGTAGACGGCCAACACGCGGATCCCGCTGCGCTCCTCGAAGGCCTTCAGCAGCGGTTCGGCGTACACCTGATCGACCGAGGTGTAGACCACGACCTGGTGTTCCGATGCCTTGCCCTGGCAGGCGGCCAGCAGGCAGACGAGGAGAAAGATCGCCATGGCTTTCTTCATCATTTTGAATGCTGCTATGTGCATGGTGCATCTCCTTTATGAGGTAGTAGGACTATCCAGCGGCTTGTCCTACAGGATCTCTATGGCTGGTCGCTGAACGTCAGTTCGATTTCTCCGACGAGGATGACGTCACCGTTTTTGAGCGGCGTTGGCGTGGTGATGCGTTCTCTGTTCACATACGTCCCATTGCTGCTGTCCAGGTCGGTGATCTGATACTGCTGTCCCTGGCGTTCGATAAGGGCATGGTATCGAGAGATCTTCAGGTCGGGCAGCGGCAGCTCATTGTCCACCTCACGCCCCAGGCGCAGGCGCTCGCCCAGCGGGATCTGCTGATGGGCCAGCGACCCGTTGAGCACGATAAGGCTAGCCGTCATCGGGGTCGCGGTCATCATCACGGTCTTTGCCGATGTCTCCGGGGGCTGGGGTGCCACGGGCGCGACGGGCGCAGCCACAACCTGCTGCACCCTGGCCTGTTGTCCTGTCACCGTGGGGTTCCCGCATTTATCGTACTGATAGGTGAGCGCCGAGCCGTCCTCGGCCTCCGCTGCCGTCAGGCGGTTCAGGCTGTCGTACGTGTAATGTGTCTGTATTGTGTGCAATAGGTCGTTCATGGTCACCTCCTATGGCTTGCACGGCGTCGAATTCAGCCGCTCCATGGTTGCTTCCAGACTCTTGCGGTCCTTGCTGCCAGGGGGATAGAGATGCTCGAAGGCGGAATCGATTTCCCACTTGCCACCGGGGCGTTGTTCCAGCCAGCGTTTGTTGGCTGCATCGACAGCCGCCCGCGCCTTGGCTTTGGCGGCTTCGGAATCTGCGGTCGCGACAGAGATCACTTCCAAAGTGCCCCCTGCAATCATCAATCCTGTTCCCACCTTTACCGCCGAGACGCCTAGAATCTGTGTGATCCCTGTGGGGGCGAATATCAGGGTTCCTCCCAAGGCTGTGAGCGCGCCGCCGGCCCAGAATTTCCAGTCCGCCAGGTCCAGCCCCCAGAATCCGGCCGGATCGACGTACCGGATGGGGTTATTTGCCGCGTACGTGTAGGGGTTGGTCTCCCCCATGAAGCCGAGGGGATCTTTCTGAAGGAACCGGCCTGTGTGCGCATCATAGAAACGATTGCGCATGTAGAAGAGACCGTCGCCCTCGTCCATCACGCCGCACTCCCCCACGTAGGTGAAGGGCTGCTCGATTTCTCCGAGCCTGCCGGTGATAAGCCCCTGCGGCGTGTACCCATAGGCCGCCACCACCGCTCCGGTTGGATCCGTGAGGGCCAGCGTATTGCCAGTCTTGTCGAAGTGGTAGAAGAGCACATTCCCCATCGCATCCACCCGTGCCACAACGTAAGCATCGCGGTAGAGATACCAGGCGACGAGGGTGCCGTTCTGATCGGTCTCGAAGAGCAGGCGGCCCTCTGTATCGTAGTGGTAGGAGCGGCGCTGTGTCCCGGAGTCGATGAGGCTCCGTTGGCCGAGCGCGTTGTACGCAAAGCGGCGGGATTGACCCTCGCGCACGATCTCGACGGGGCGATTTTCCGCGTCATACGCGGCCTGCCATGCTCCTGTGCCGGTGCCGATCAGGTTGCCGTCGGCATCGTAGGTGTAGGCCTGGCCGCCCCGCTGCACGATCTGGTGAAGCTCGTTGTAGGTGACGGGGACGGATGCTGCGCCGAACGAGGGCTGAACGGGCAGCGTGCCGCTCTCGTTGACGATATTGCCGACTTTGTCGCGGCTGTAGGTGAGCTGGGCAAAAGCCGCTGCTCCTGCCTGATGGGTGACCCCGACGAGACGGTGGGCTGCGTCATAGGCGTAGGTCGTTTGTGTGTTGTTGGACCGCGTCACGCCGGTCAGGTTTCCGACCGCATCGTAGCGGAAGGCCAGAGAATGTGACCCCCAGGCGATCTGCGTCACCCGATTGCGTGTGTCATAGGTATAGTTCACTGTCTGCTCGCCCGGATAGGTGACTCTGACGGGATTGTGGTTCAGATCGTAGGTGTAGGTCACCCGCAGGCCGTCGGGGTAGTGGATGGCGGTGACGGCGTTGACGCCGTTATAGTCGTAGCGCGTCGTCCCGCCGGCATCGTTCATCTGAACGAGGTTCCCCAAAGCGTCGTACTCATAGGTGGCGATCTGGATGGCATCGTAACGCTTTGCCACCACCCTGCCCGCTGCATCATAGGCCACGTTGACCGCGCTGCCGCGGGCGTTGGTCGTGGCGGTAAGCCGCCCTAACGGGTCCCGTGTAAACGTCACACTGTGTCCCAAGGCGTCGGTGGTGCGAATAAGCTGATGGTTGGCATCGTAGACAAAGTCAGTCTTCTTGCCGTTCTCATCCCAGAGCGCGGCCAGGTTCCCTTCGGGATCATAGGCCAGCCGGCCTGAGGCTTCCGTTGGATCGGTCCACTGCACCATGTGCCCGTCCGGATCGTACGCCAACCCCCACGCTCGCCCCAAGGGATCCTGGATCTTCACCAGCCGCATCGCGCGATCGTAGACGAACATCTGGGCATTCTGCAGGGCGTCGACTTTCTCCGTAACCGAGAGCAGTGCGTCGCGCCGGGTGACCGTCTTCTGCCCTGCCTCGTCCACAGAAGCGACCCCTGCGCAGCAATCGTAGTTGTAGGCCCGCCGGGTCCCGTCAGGGTTGATGACGCCGATCAGGCGATCATGGGCATCATGTTCGTAGCCGGTCGTGTTCCCCTGTGCATCCGTCACGGCGGTGCAGTGCATCCCGTAGCTGTCGTACGTGTACTTTTTGGTATATCCCAAGGGCGTGGTCACCGCGCTCAGGTTGCCGAAGCGGTCATAGGCGAAGACGGTTTTGTCCCCCTTGACGTTGGTCAGCCCCACACGCTGTCCTCGGGCGTCATAGTCGTTGATTTCCACATCTCCTGAAGGATAGGTTGTCCGGATCAGGGCGTGCCGGCTATCGTAGGTATAGGTTGTGGTTTCCCCCAGGGCATTCTTTTCGGAGATCACGTTGTTGTAGGCGTCATACGTCCAGGTCGTGACGTGGCTCAGCGGATCGGTCTGGGCGATTAAATTGCCGCGAGCATCATAGGCCATCTTGGAGAGCTGCCCATTTCTATCCTGGATACTGACCCGCAGCCCCCTGTCGTAGCCAAAGACGCGGCTGGCCCCTGTCGGATCTACCACGCGCTCGGTGTAGCCCTGGGGCGTGCTGTAATACGACGTCGCTTGCCCCTCAGGGTCGGTAACCCGCACCTGCCGTGGGTTCATAGAAACCAACTCATAGCGGGTGACGTGGCCGGCAGGATCGGTCACTGCAGCCAGGAACTTGCCCTGCGGGCCGGTCTGGTAGGTGAAAGCGGTTGTCTTCTGGTCCCGATCCACGATCATGCGGGCCAGGCTTCCATCGGCGTCGTACTCATAGCGCGTCACCGTGCCCAGCAGATCGATGGCTTGCACCAGATTACCCTGTCCGTCGTAGGCGTACTTCGCTTGCCGTCCGTCCGGCAGCGAGAAGCCGGTGCAGCGCAGGGTAGCGTCATAGCCGAAGGTAGTGGCGCGCCCGGCGGCGTCGGTCACCGCACGCAGGGTGCCATCCGGGTTGTAGGTAAGCTGGACGACGTTCTCGTTGCTGTCGCTGATCGCGGTCAGGCGTGCCCAGGCAGTGCCCGGGAGCTTGTCGTAACGGTAGCTTAGATGAGTGTCGGCCTCGAGCAGCAGGAAGAAAGTCCCGTAGTCGAACAGCCGCTCTCGATTGCCCTCCGTAAGAGGCAGTTCTGCCGGTGCGTTCGGGGATTGTGGGCCGCGGGAGGGCACATTTTGGAAGCTGATTTGCTGTCCGGACCCTTTCCAGATCACGACCCGCTCCGGCAGTTGCTGGAGCAGCGAATCGTAGGAGAAATGCCAGGCGCGGCCGAACATCCCGGCGTTGCCCGGCGCTGCATTGTAGCTCAACGCCAGCTCGATGTCCGGGCCCAGGCTGGTATAGCTGTAGACCACGTCCTCTACGTAGAGATTGAGCGTGGCGGTGTTGACCCAATAATTAGGCAGGCCGTTCCGCGAACAGCGTGCCGGACCCTTTCCACCGTTGAACTCGGTGTTGGGGTTATTCCAGGGGCCGCCGTTGAGCCAGGGCACATGAGGAATGGGCGTCACCGGGATGGGGGATGGCCCGCTGGTGGGGCCACTTGCGGGCGCCGGACCTGCCGTTGCTGCGCCGGTTGCCGCGCCGCTCGCGGCTCCTGTGACCGCTTCGCCGGTTGCCACTGCCGTGCCGCTGAGCACGTTGACCAGGATAGTTGCCAGGGTTCCTCCCACGCTGATGATGATGGAGATGGCGGGGCGGAAGCCGGGGGTGCGCATGCAGTCGGCGGCGTTCAACGGATCTCTGAAGCAGTCATCCGCCGAGACCGGCATGGGGAGTAACAGGCTGATGGCAAGGAATTGGCACGCTATCCATAAACCGATGGTGAGCCAACGCTGGTTCTTTTTCATCATACACGCTCCTTCAATATCGCAGCAGCAGCGCCGCGGTGATCACACTGACGAATGCCGAGACGCTCAGTGCCAGATATCCCTCAGGGGAGAAGGTCGAGCAGCCGCAGCCCAGGAAGACCGGAATGGCCAGGCAGATCCCCATGCGCAAGGGCCGGGGCATTGATTGGATGATGGGTTTGAGCGGCAGCAAGAGCTGATCCAGGGGCTTTTTGAGCACCCAGAAGAGCACCGGCAGCCCACCGACGATCAGCGGGGTGAGGAAGTCGATCCCTTTGACCTTCTCGCCCTTGAACACGCCGATAAAGGTATAGAGGAACCACAGCGACCCGCACAGCAGCGCCGGGATGATGGCCAGGATGGGTGAGCTCGCCTGTAGAAATGAGCGTTTTTGGGGGGCACCCTGAGGCGGAACAACGACTTGCGGCGCTATGTTGGGGGCTGGGACCGGTGGTGGCGCACTTTGGGGTGACGGGGCGGGCCGGACAGGAGGTGGCATCATGGGGGGTGGGGTTGGGTCCGGCGGCGCGGGTGCCTGCGGCAGTTGCACCGGGAACCAGCGCTGGCCGTCATACCGCAGCAGCGTGCCGTTTGGATCGATCATCCACCAGACGCCCTGGCGGTCCTGCCAGCGCAGCTTTTGCACTTCGGCCATGAACTGCTGGGGGTGCAACTGCCCCGCGTCGCGCATCGTACGTAGTTGCTGATACCGTTGTTGGAATTGCCTGAAATAGTCGTCCATATCTTTACCCTTTCTTCCCAACAGTAAAAGGAACTGACCTGGATCTGAGATGGCCTTGTGGCCTCGGTGCATGGCACCTTCGACGAGAAATTGATCGGTTTTTCAAAAGGCTTGCCTATCGAGAATTGCTTTACGCCCTCATGATTTTATCATAGCATGAAAAGGGGCAAATTCCAACGGGTATGCGTTGCAATTCCGGGTCATATTTGACAATCTATGTGATTCTCTGTATAGTGATGTTAGCGCTAACGGAAAAACCGAAAGTGAGATCAATGTCGGAACAGCATCGCATGCCTGTCTCTTTGATTTTCAACCCGAACTGGTGGTTCCATAACGCCGGAATTTCATTCGACGCGTCGTTCTACTTCGACCGGGAGGCCCGGATCCGGAATGACGTGGTTATGCGGCGGGTGCTCTACGAGCGGTTTGGATTAGGCGAGCAGGCCCCCCAACCGCGCCCCATTGTGGGCTCCCGCCACGTTGCCGGTGGGTTTGTCATCCCGGCGCTCTTCGGCATCGAAATCCGTTTCTCGGCAAACGAGGCTCCCTGGCCCGTTACCTTGAATCTGGGGGATGCGGAGATCATGGCGCTAGAGGTCCCCGATATCGAGACGACCTGGCCGATGGATCGACTCATTGCGGATATGGACGCGCTGGAGCACGACTTCGGCTACGTGATGGGTGATTTCGACACCGACAGCGTGATCAACACCGCGCTGCAGCTTCGGGGACAGCAGCTCTTCCTGGACTTCTTCGAAAAGCCTGAGCTGGTACACCATCTGTTCGACGTGGTGGCCAGGACGACCGCGCGTGTGGCCTCCTACGTCAAAGCCCGCACGGGCACCTCATCCGTCTCTACCAATCGCTCGATCCTGCAGGTCGATCCCGCAATTTACCTGCACAGCAACTGTTCGGTACAGATGGTTTCTCCTAAAACGTACGAGGCTTTTCTTCTGCCCTATGAGCAGTATATGGCGGAGCAGTTGCCGCCTTACGGCATCCACCACTGCGGAAATAACCTGCACCGGTTCGCCAAAGCCTATGCGAAGGTCCCTGTCGTCTTCTTCGATGTAGGCTGGGGGTCGGACGTGGCGCAGTGTCGGGAGGCGCTGCCGGAGGCTTTCCTGAACCTGCGGCTCAGCCCGGTGCGGATGCTGCAGCAGCCGGTGGATGAGATTCGGCGGGATGTGGAAGGACTGCTGCACGCTGTGGGTTCTCTGGAGCATATTGGGCTCTGCTGCATCAACATGGATGCCGGCACGCCTGACGAGAACGTCAAGGCACTGCTGGAAGCCGCTGTGATAAGTGACTTGAATCAGTAGCACAATTCTAAGTAAGGAGCGAGAGATGGTGGAACCGTTGAAGTCTTTTGTTTGCGATAAGATGCAGGTTGCGGTTTATGATTCGAATGCAGCGTTGGGAATGGCGGCCGCTGAGGATCTGGCTGAGATTTTGCGCCAGGCTGTGGCCGAACAGGGCGAAACTTCGATCATTGTGGCGACGGGCAACTCACAGCTTCTATTCATGGAGGCCCTGCGCGCTATGCCGGACATCCCCTGGGATAAGATCAGGGTCTTCCATATGGATGAGTACCTGGGTATGTCGGATCAACATCCGGCCAGCTTCCGCAAATATATCAAGGAGCGGCTTACGGATGTGGTCGGGGCCAGGTTTTACGGTGTGCCGGGTGACGCCGAAGATGTAGAGGCGGCGCTGGCAGAGTACACGGCCCTGCTGGCGAAGTACAAACCGGTGGCCTGCGTGCTGGGGATCGGGGAAAATGGCCACCTGGCCTTCAATGATCCGCCTGCGGATTTCGAGACGGATAAGACCATCCACATCGTGACCTTGGTGGAGACGTGCCGCAAGCAGCAGGTGGGTGAGGGCCACTTCAAGACGATCGCCGATGTGCCGGATCGGGCGCTCTCACTGACGGTGCCGGCGCTTTTGAAACCGGCTCATGTCCTGGCTGTGGTCCCGGAGATCCGCAAGGCCTCGGCGGTCAAGGCGGCTTTGGAGGGTCCGGTGACACCGGACTGCCCGGCGTCGCTGCTGCGCACGAAGAGCCATGTGAAGATGTACCTTGATCCGGAGTCGTCGTCTTTACTTCAATAAAAATCTGATAGGTTGTGACCGCGGCGCTTTATGCCACGGTCACAACCTCGCTTCATTTGACATTTTTAGAGATTTTCCATATAGTAGTATTGTTAGCGTTAACAGTCCTGTGAAGGATAGGCTATGCCTCGTTATGTAACCATGGCCGACGTTGCGCGTGAGGCGGGGGTGTCGTTGATGACAGTCTCACGGGTGATCAATGATAAAGGTGAGGTAAGCACGCTTACCCGCCAGCACGTGCAAGAAATCATCGAGCGATTGGGTTATCGCCCCAGCAATATCGCGCGCGGATTGGTAACCCAACGCACCGGCACTCTTGGCCTGGTTGTGCCCGATAGTGCCAACCCCTTTTTCTCCGAAGTCGCGCGTGGCGCTGAGCACGCTGCCTATGCGCATGGGTATAACGTTTTCCTCTGCAATACGGAAGAAAGCACAGAGCAAGAACTCAATGTGCTCAAATCCCTGGATGAGAAGCGCGTGGATGGCCTGCTTCTTTGCAGTTCCCGACTTGATAAGACTGCACTGCACCAGGCGCTGCTTCAGCATCCGGTTACTGTCTTGGTGAACCGCTGGCTGGAGGGCGATGGTGTCGGTGCTGTGTTGGCCGATGATCGGCTGGGGGGCCTCATTGCAACCCGACACTTGCTGCAACGGGGGCACCGGAAGATAGGGTTCCTTGCCGGACCCCCTAATTCCCACAGCGGCCGCTTGCGTATGGAGGGGTATCACGCCGCTTTCGCAGAAGTCGATGCTACTTGGGATCCGGAGTGGATGGAGCATTGCACCCCGATGGTGGACGGAGGGCAGGCGGCGGCCTATAAGTTGTTGACCGCCCATCCGGAATTAACCGCCTTGTTCTGCTTCAATGATTTGGTCGCCGTGGGCGCGCTGCAAGCGTGTGAGGAATTGGGACTTGTTGTTCCCGGTGATGTGGCGATCGTTGGCACGGACGATATTCCTCTTGCTGCGTTGGTCAGGCCAGCGCTGACGACCTGTCGGGTTTCCCGCTATGAGTTAGGGAAGCAGGCGATGCAGCTTTTGTTGAAACGCATTGAGGGATGTCTGGAAGAGTGCCAGACTATCATTCTGAAGCCGGAGCTTGTGATTCGAGAAAGCGCTCCGTGAGATCCAGCTTTTGGTGCTCTTTTACTTCTTTGGGTGCTCTCAAGGGTTCCAAGGGAAGGTTGTTTTTACCGGCTAGTGGAACACGATAACAGCGTGAGAAAGGAGGTTGCTTAACAGAGGAAACAGCATACGGTTTTGCCCTGATTCTGGGGCGGATCACCTGGCAGGTGTATGAACCTTGTTGTGTTTCATGTAAACTACCGAAGGAGGTAATGTAAGATGCATCGCTCAAATAAAGGATCGTGGTGGAGCATGGTGTTGGTTGGGGTGACGGTGCTCTCTTTGCTGTTGAGTGCCTGCGCGCCGACGGCAGCACCCACAGAAGCACCGACGGAAGCGCCGACCGAGGCCCCCACGGAGGCCCCCACCGAAGCGCCTACTGAAGCGCCTGTCGAAGAAGGGATGACGTATAAGGAAGCGCCGATGCTGGCGGAGATGGTCGAAGCGGGTGAACTGCCGCCGGTCGAAGAGCGTCTGCCTGAGAATCCTCTGGTCATGGAACCGGTGGATGAGATCGGTCA
Organism: Anaerolineae bacterium; assembly: GCA_034004765.1. GTDB lineage: Bacteria > Chloroflexota > Anaerolineae > B4-G1 > SLSP01 > JAVEWB01. The sequence continues at coordinate 10,470 of JAVEWB010000004.1, read as the reverse complement.
GTATGGCGGGACGCTGCGCCGCGGTTTTACGGGCCCAGCCGATGCCAACAGCTATGTCCGGCTGGTCTATGATGCGCTAGTACGCTTTGCCATTGACGGCAGTGAGGTCATCCCCCACATTGCGGAAGGGTGGGAGTCCTCAGAGGACTTCACGACCTGGACGCTCAAACTGCGCAAGGGCGCGAGATGGTCCGATGGCGAACCTTTTACGGCGGATGATATCGTGTTCTGGTACGAGGCCGTCTTCCTGAACGACGAGCTGACCCCTGCCAAACACCCCTGGATGCTCAACAACGATGGCAGCATTGCAACGGTCGAGAAGGTCGATGACTATGCCGTTCGTTTCACATTCAAACAGGCGAACACCGCTTTCCTCCTGGAACTGGCGAACAAGGATGGCGGTGACCGTTTGCTGGCCGCTTTCCAGCCTGCTCACTACCTGAAGCAGTTCCATCCTGACTACGCGTCGGAGGAAGATATTGCTGCGATGGTTAAGGAAGCGGGCTTCGAGACCTGGGTGGAGCTCTTCAACAATAGGGCGCTGCCTCCGGACAATGCCGAGCGGCCGAGCATGGCGGCCTGGGTGCCTGATAACTCCACAGTAGCCGACCCGATCTTCTTACTAAAGCGCAACCCTTACTACATCGGCGTGGACACTGAGGGCAACCAGCTTCCTTACATCGATGAGATTCGCTTCATCTACTTTGTCGACAAACCGGCGCTCAACCTGGCTGCCATTGCGGGTGAACTCGACCTGCAGGAACGCCACATCGACATGACTAACTATCCTGTCCTGGTGGAAAACCAGGAAAAGGGTGGGTATACGGTCAGCACCTGGCCGACCTTCGGTGGTTCGGATGCCACGGTCGTCTTCAACCAGACCTATGAGAAGGATCCGGTAATCGGTGCGCTCATGCGCGAGAAGGATTTCCGCGTAGCTCTCTCTTATGCGATCAACCGGGATGAGATCAAGGAAGGACCCTTCCTGGGCTTGGGCGATCCACGTCAGCCGGTCCCGTCTCCCTGGCATCCTTACTACCCCGGCGATGAGTGGGCCTACAAGTACACCGAGTATGATCCTGAGCAGGCCAATACGCTGCTGGATGGGCTGGGACTGACCGAGCGGGATGCCGATGGCTATCGGCTTTCGGCGGATGGTGAACCCGTGATCATTGAGATCTCTGTCGTTCCCGCCTTTGGCCCGTGGCCTGATGTGGCGGAGTTGGTGGCCCGTGACTGGGAGGCCGTAGGGATCAAGACGATCGTGCAGATCCGTGAGCGTTCGCTGCACTTCCAGATGCGTGAGACCAACGATCTGATGACCGAAATCTGGAACAACGACACGACGGGCTTCCCCTTCAGTGGTGAGCCTCACATGGATCCGCGCAGCCTCACGGCTGTGACGTTTGCACCGCTCCACGGTGACTGGTATGAGAGCAACGGCGAGCGGGGTACGGAGCCTCCGGATGAGATCAAGAGACTGGTCGAGATCATTGACGAGGCGAAGGCTTCTGACCGCGAACGGCAGATCGAGCTGGCTCAAGAACTGTTCGAGATCTGGGCCGACAATGCCTGGCAGGTCGGCACGGTGGGCCTGACCCCCATGATTCAGGGTGTGGTTGTGGCTAACAAGGATCTCCGCAACGTTCCTGAAGTGGTAGGGAATGACTGGCCGCTGCGCACTCCGGGTAACACGCGCCTGGAGCAGTATTTCTTTGCGCAATAAGATGTCCTAGCTGTACACCTGCCCACATGGGATTTCCCATGTGGGCAGGAATCAGGATTTTCTGTACCACACAGCCAGTCCGATAACGTGTGTGAACAGGAGGTTTGGAGTTCATGTTCCAATATATCTTAAAACGGCTTTTGATGCTGCCATTCCTGTTTTTTCTGTTCTCGGTGATTGCTTTTGCCCTGATCCAGGCGCCGCCCGGCGATTTCCTGACCAGCTACATGGCGTTTCTTGCGTCATCGGGTTCTTCATTGGGGGCAGAACATGTCGAGGCCCTACGGCAGGCTTATGGGCTGGATCAACCGATGCATATCCAATATTTACGTTGGATGGGGCACATCTTTCAAGGCAACCTGGGGGTCTCGCTGGAATGGCAGCGCCCCGTGCTGGAGCTGATCGGCGATAGACTTGTGCTCACTGTGGTGCTGGCGCTTTTTTCTTTTGTCTTTACCTGGGCACTGGCTATCCCCATTGGCATTTTTTCGGCTACCCACCAATACTCAGTCTTTGATTATTTCTTCACCGCACTGAGCTACATAGGATTTGCGACACCCAATTTTATGTTCGCGTTGATCTTGATGTGGTTTGCTTTTTCGCGTTTTGGAATCAGCGTCACGGGGTTGTTCTCTGAGGAGTTTGTCAATGCTCCTTGGAGCTGGCCAAGGTTTGTGGACTTATTGAAACATATCTGGGTGCCGATGGTTGTCCTGGGCACCGATGGCACGGCCAGGCTTTCGCGTATCATGCGGGCTAACTTGCTTGATGAGATGAACAAACCGTATGTGGTGATGGCGCGGGCAAAGGGCATGTCTGAGTGGCAGTTGGTGTGGAAGTACCCTGTGCGCCTGGCCTTGAACCCTCTGGTAAGCACCCTGGGGTGGTATCTTCCTGCCCTGTTCTCCGGGAGCACTATTGTGGCTACAGTGCTGAATCTGCAGAACATAGGACCAGTACTGCTGCGAGCCCTGGTGAGCCAGGATATGTATCTTGCAGGGAGCATCATCCTGATCTATTGTCTGCTGACGATTGTCGGGACGCTGCTCTCGGATATTTTGTTAGCCTGGCTTGATCCCAGAATCCGCATTGAGGGGGCATGACCATGACTGTGATGCCTGTAGAGGTCTCTGAAGCTGAGGAGCGTGTGTCGGTTGCTCCTAACTGGCAGTTGGTCTGGTGGCGTTTCAGGAAGAATAAGCTGGCTTTGTTCAGCGGCGTCGTTTTGATTCTTATCTTTATTGTCGCGCTGTTCCCCGGATTCTTTGGCACCCAAGATCCGCAGGAAACCTCATCTCGGCTGGCCTTTATCCCTATGCAAACGCTGCATTTCTTCGATGAGGGAAAGTTCCAGCCTTTTGTTTATGGGGTGGTCGGGAACCGTGATCCTAAAACGCTGCAGATGAAATGGGAAATCGATACGACGAAGAAGATCCCGGTAAATTTCCTGGTCAAAGGCTATACGTATGAGGTCTTGGGGTTGTTCTCGACAGATTGGCATATTTTGGGGGTGGCAGGCGCCGAAGAAGGCACACGCCCAGAGATTTACCTGCTGGGGACAGATCGATTGGGTCGGGATCAATGGTCGCGTTTGACGTATGGGATTCAGACTTCGATTTCTATTGGTGTGATCGGTGTGATCCTCAGTGTCATTTTGGGGGTCTTATTGGGGGGCATCTCCGGTTATGTCGGAGGACTTCCTGACATGATCATCCAACGTATCATTGAACTCTTGCAGTCTCTTCCTACGATTCCTATTTGGATGGCGATGACGGCGGCGCTTCCCCGTGACTGGCCGCCTAGCAAGGTTTATTTTGCCATTACGGTCATCCTCTCATTGATCGGATGGACGACCTTGGGACGGGAAGTGCGCGGGCGGTTCCTCTCGCTGCGGGAGGAGGACTTTGTCGTTGCGGCACAATTGTCCGGCTGCTCTCAGCTTCGCATCATCACGCATCACATGGTTCCGGCGTTTGCCAGCCATATCATTGCCACCAGCACATTGGCCATTCCCTCGATGATCATCAGCGAGACAGCCCTCAGCTTTTTAGGGTTGGGACTGCGTGCGCCTGCGATTAGTCTGGGAGTGCTGCTCCAGGAAGCTCAGACCCTGCAGGCTGTTGCTTTAGCTCCCTGGCTTCTCTATCCGGGCATTGCCGTCATTCTTATTGTGTTGGTACTGAACTTGATCGGGGACGGACTGCGGGACGCGGCAGATCCTTATAGCAATTGAGAGTGAGCTATGGATAATCAATCAAGCCCAATTCTGGAAGTAAAGGACCTGAAGACCTACTTCATGATGGATGAAGGGGTGGTCAAGGCCGTTGATGGTGTGAGTTTTGATGTCTACCCGGGGCAGGCCGTGGGCATCGTGGGGGAGAGCGGCTGCGGCAAGAGCGTCACCATGCGCTCCGTCCTGCGTATTGTGGATAGGCCGGGGCGCATTGTGGGGGGTGAGTTGCTGTTTCATCCCAAGAGCGGAGGGTCGGATTCGGATAAGCAAGAAGTCATCGATCTTGTGACGCTTGATCCAAAGGGCAGTCAGATGCGCGCAATTCGCGGCGCTGAGATCGCGCTGATCCCCCAGGAGCCGATGACGGCTTTCAGCCCTGTGCATACGATCGGCAATCAGATCATGGAGGCAATCCTGCTCCACCAGGAGGTGAGTGAAGCAGAGGCGCGCCAGCAGGCGATCAAGGTGCTGCATGAAGTGGGCGTCTCTATGCCGGAGAAACGCCTGGATGCTTATTCCTGGCAGTTGAGCGGCGGGCTGCGCCAGCGAGCCATCATTGCCATGGCGCTGTCCTGCCACCCCAGCATCTTGATTGCGGATGAGCCCACCACGGCGATCGATGTGACGACGCAGGCACAGATTCTCGACCTGCTGCGCTCGCTGCAGCAGCAGAGCAACACTGCCATTATCTTCATCACACATGACCTGGGCGTGGTTGCTCAGATGACGAATTACGTGGTGGTGATGTATCTGGGGCGCGTGATGGAGGCGGGGTCGGTTGATGAAATCTTCCACGCACCCAAGCACCCTTACACCCAGGCGCTTCTGCGATCTATTCCCAGCGTTCAGTCGACACCGCGGGTGCCTCTTCCTACCATTACCGGCTCGATCCCGCATCCTTTCAATCGACCTCCGGGATGCCCGTTTCACCCGCGCTGCACGGCGTTCATGAAGGGAATTTGTGATTGCAATGTTCCTGAGTTGAAAACTGTGGACGGACAGCGCGTGAGCTGCTTCCTTTACCAAGATGTGGAGGGCGAAGATCGTGGACGTGCCTGAGCAGAATCATAAAGTGCTACTGGAAGTCAAGGAACTGAAGAAGTATTTCCCCATCACTCAGGGCTTTTTCAGAAAGACGACGGGGTATGTCCGCGCGGTGGATGATGTGAGTTTCTCCATCAACGAAGGGGAGACGCTGGGCCTGGTGGGTGAGAGCGGCTGTGGGAAGACGACCACCTCGCGCTGCATTCTGCGCGCGCAGTTGCCGAGCAGCGGGCAGATCCTCTTCCGCACCAAGGAGGATGCTGTCGTCGATCTGGCCACGCTGCCTGAGAGGCCGCTGCGTGCCCTGCGCCCGGAGATGCAGATGATCTTTCAGGACCCTTTCAACTCACTGGATGCCCGTATGACGCTGATGGATATTGTCGGGGAGCCTTTGTTGGTGAACGGATTGAAAGACCGCGAAGAGCGCACCGAGCGTGTGGCTGACCTTCTGCGGTTGGTGGGGCTTCGCCCGGAGTACATGCGGCGTTTCCCGCATGCCTTCAGCGGTGGTGAGCGGCAGCGCATTGGGATTGCCCGGGCATTGGCGCTCCATCCCCGCCTGGTGGTGGCCGATGAACCGGTCTCGGCGCTGGATGTCTCCGTGCAGGCTCAGGTGCTGAACCTGCTCTTGGAGCTTCAAGAGAAGTTCCATTTGACCTACCTCTTTGTGGCCCACAACCTCAGCGTGGTGAAGCATATCACGGATCGGGTGGCGGTGATGTATGTAGGGAAGATCGTCGAGCTCGCGAAAACAGCCGAGATTTTCAGTGCGCCCCGCCATCCTTATACGGCAGCACTGATGTCGTCCGTACCGGTGCCCGATCCTCGATTACGGATGCAGAATGTCATCTTGAAGGGCGAAGTGGCCAGTCCGGCGAATCCCCCCAGCGGGTGTTATTTCCATCCGCGCTGCGATTATGCGACGGATATCTGCCGCGCGGAGATGCCTGAACTGACCGAGATCTCTTCCGGCCATTTTGTGCGCTGCCACCGCGCGGAAGAATTGACGCTTGCCGGCATCGGCTGAGGCGGTTGGTGTAGGATACCGTAAGGCGTTTTTGCACCCCGCCCTGAGACGGGGATGGGTAAAAAAGGAACTTTCTTTCTGCTCCCTTATGCTATGCTCCCCGCCCCCGTCTCGGGGGCGAGGCAAGGTGGAAGCTTGCTAAGAATCGCCCCTGAGACGGGAGCTTCGAGCTTTCTTTGCTTCCAGAATGAAATGCAGGTACGGTAGGTCTGGTACTAATTCCCCCGCCATCTAACAGGGTGCAGGAGAGGACGAATGAGCGATAGCATGGTTGAACAGCCGGAAGGGAAATTTGCGCTTGTCAACGGGCAGGTGATCCTGCCCTATGAGGTCATGGTTGGGAAGGCTGTGGTCATCGAAGGGAACCGCATTCTGGATGTGGTGGATGCGGGTTCCCTTTCGCGCGAGGTGCGGAAGATCGATGTCGCCGGACGCTACATTGCGCCGGGACTGATCGATATCCACACCCACGGCGGGATGGGGTACACGTTCAACGACCCGACGCCGGAGGCCTTCGAGACTATCACGCAGATGAACGCTGCCCACGGTGTGACCGCATTGCTGGCCACGCTGGCAGCCGCGGCCATCCCCGATCTGGTGCAGTGCCTCGAGTTCAGCCGTATGTGGATGCAGGACTCCCATTCCGGTGCACAGGTCCTGGGTGTGCACCTGGAGGGGCCTTATTTCAGCCTGGCACAGAAGGGCGCGCAGGACCCCGCCAACATCCGCACACCGGATGATGGTACGGCAGATCTCCTGCTGGCGCACCACGATGTGATCACGATCATGACCTATGCGCCGGAGCTGCCGGGGGCTTTGGAACTGACCGCCCGATTGGCAAGCCTGGGCGTGATCCCCGCGGCGGGACACAGCATGGCCCGTGAGGAAGACGTTGTGGCGGCGATGCGGGCCGGGCTGCACCACATCATCCATATCTGGAGCGCCCAGTCGACTGTGGTGCGCGAGGGTCCCTGGCGCAAACCGGGGCTGTTGGAAGCCTCCCTGGTTTTCGATGGACTGACGGTGGAGATGATCGCCGACAACCGCCATCTGCCCCCCACCCTGATGAAGCTGGCCTACAAATGTATCGGCCCGGACCGCCTGTGTGTCATCTCCGATGCTACCAGTGGGGCCGGACTACCGGAGGGAACACGCTTCCGCATGGCGAATCTGGAGTACGAAGTGCACGATGGTGTGGGGATGATGCTGGACCGTTCATCGTTTGCGGGCAGCACGACGCTGATCGGCCAGATGGTGCCGATCCTGACCAATCTGGTGGATATCCCTCTGGCGGAGGTCATCCGTATGGAGTCGCTGACCCCGGCTCACGTGTTGGGGGTCGAGGAGCGCAAGGGGAGCCTGGAAGCGGGCAAGGATGCCGACGTGGCCATCTTCGAGAACGACTTTACGGCCTGGCGGACGATGATTGGGGGCCGCTGGGTCTACGCTGCTTAGGGGACTCTCTGTGACGATGGAACTGCGAGGAATTAGGTGAACAGCCGCGAGCGTCTGCTGACGACGTTGGATCACCGCGAGCCGGATCGCGTTCCCTTCGATTTGGGGAGCACGCAGGTCACGGGCATCCATGAGGTGGTCTATCACAAGCTGCGCGAGGCCCTGGGATTGCCTCCCGCGGAGACGCCGTTGTGCGACGCGATACAGCGGCTGGCGCTGCCCGACCGGGATCTGGTGGAGCGGCTGCAGGTCGATGTGCGGGGGCTGTTCCCGCTCAATAGCCATAACTGGCAGGTGCACGAGGAGGACGCCGGGGCGTATTGGGCCTACCACGACGAGTGGGGGATCACGCACCATCGCCCGAAACCGGACGGCCTGTATTACTCCATCGTACAGTCCCCTCTGGATCGCCCGGAGCTTTCGGCGGACGATATCCGTGCTTATGCCCTGCCTGATTTTGCCGATCCTGTTCGGATAGAAGGACTGCGGGAGTTGGCCCTTGAGTATCGTGAGGCCGGGTACGCGGTGGTGCTGAAGGATCCCTTTGCGGGATTGTTCGAGATGGCGCAGCGCATCCTGGGCATGGAGCGCTGCCTGATCATGATGGCCTCGGAAAAGCCGCTCGTAGGGGTACTCTTCGATCGGCTTCTGGAGCTCAAGCTCTCTTTCTGGTCGATGGCGCTGCCCCGCCTGGCGGATGTCGTGGATGTGGTGACCTATGCCGATGACTACGGCACGCAGGTGTCCCAGCTTATCTCTCCCCGGATGTTCCGCGAGCAGCTCAAGCCCCGCTTGAAGGAGCTGTTTGCGTGCATGGCGCGCCTGGCTCCCCGTGCCAGGCGATTTTTTCACTCTTGTGGGAATGTTCGCCCCTTGATCCCTGACTTCATCGAGTTGGGGGTGCAGATTTTGAACCCGGTGCACACCCGCGCGGTGGGGATGGAGCCGATGGCGCTCAAGCGGGATTTCGGGGATGTGCTCGTCTTCTGGGGCGGCGGGGTGGATACGCAGGGGGTGCTCCCCTCAGGTTCACCGCAGGAGGTGCGGGAAGATGTGCAGCGTAATATCGCGGCGTTAGCACCCGGCGGCGGCTTCGTCTTTACCACCGTGCATAACATTCAGGCCGATGTGCCCCCGCAGAACCTCATCGCGCTGTGGGAGGCTTTGCAGGAGTACGGCATTTATTGAGGGAGGGAGATCAAAGGTGAAGGTTCTGTTCATCGGAGGGACGGGAGTGATCAGCTCTGCCTGCTCGCAGTTGGCGGTGGAGCGTGGCATCGAGCTTTATCTGTTGAGCCGCGGCAAGTCGGCACGTCCGATCCCGGACGGTGCGCACTGCCTGTGCGGCGATATCCGCGACCGGGCTTCTGCCGAGCAAGCGCTGGGAGATCATCGCTTTGATGCGGTGGTGGAATGGGTAGGCTTCACACCCGATCACGTGGAGGCAGATCTGGAGCTATTCCGCGGTCGGACGACGCAGTATGTCTTCATCAGCTCAGCGACTGTTTACCAGCGTCCTCCGGCACGCCTGCCGCTCACGGAATCCGCGCCGCTGGACAATCCGAATTGGGAGTACGCGCGCGCCAAGATCGCCTGCGAGCAGCGGCTCATGGAGGCCTACCGCCGGGAGCAGTTCCCGGTGACCATCGTGCGCCCTTCGCATACGTACGACAGGATGTTCCTGCCCGTTCACGGCGGGTACACGGTGATCGATCGGATGCGGAAGGGTAGGAAGGTCGTCGTGCCGGGGGATGGGACCTCTTTGTGGTGTCTGACCCATCACACGGACTTCGCCAAAGGGCTGGTCGGGCTCCTGGGAAATGCACTCACGTTGGGCGAGGCCTTTCACATCACCACCGATGAAGTGCTGACCTGGAATCAGATTTACACACTGTTGGCCCGCGCCGCGGGGGTCGAGGCCCACCTTGTCCATGTGCCCTCGGACTATATTGCCGTATTCGATCCAATCTGGGGCGCAAGTCTTTTGGGTGATAAATCGCACAGCGTCTTCTTCGATAACACGAAAATCAAGCGTGCGGTGCCGGATTTTGCGGCTACGGTTCCTTTCGCCCGTGGGGCGGGCGAGATCATGGCCTGGTTCGATGGCGACCCTGCCCGGCAGCAGGTCGATGCGCAGTTCGATGGACTGCTCGACCGAATCATCGCGTCGTATGAGACGGCGTGGCCCGCAGCAAAGGCCTGACGTTCTTTCGTGGGAGGTGAAATGAGTACACCCTGGCAGCGTTTTACACAGGCGGCCCATTTGGAGACGCCGGATCAGGTCCCCGTTGCATTGATCGTGGATAGTCCCTGGCTCCCCGGTTATGCCGGGATCGACACTCGGGATTACTATCTCTTCCCGGACAAATGGCTGGAGATCAACCTCTCCTTGCTGCAGCGCTTTCCCGACGCCGTGTGGATCCCCGGCTTCTGGGTGGAATACGGCATGGCGGCTGAGCCCTCGGCTTTCGGCGCTCGGTTCCACTTTCACCCCGATGGCCCGCCTTCTGTGGAGCCGTTGGTGACCGACCTTGCTTTCTGGGCCGCGTCCGGCCCCGCCGATCCTCAGGAAGATGGCCTGATGCCCCTGGTGCTGCGGCAGTACGAGGTGCTGGATCAACGCTTGCAGGCGGAGGGATTGGGCGTGAAGATGGTTTGTGCGCGGGGCCCTTTGACGGTGGCTTCCTGGTTGATTGGGATGACGCCGCTGCTGATGGGCTTTGCCACGGAGCCGGAGGTGGTTTCTCGCATTCTGGAAACCGTTACGACCACGATTATCCGCTGGCTGCAAGCGCAGTTGGAGGTGATCCGTCAGCCGGAAGGCATCATGGTGCTGGATGACGTCGTGGGCATGGTCTCCAAGCGGCATTATCAGGCGTTGGTTCATCCACACCTCAAGCGGATTTTCGATGCCTTCGATGGAATGATCCGCGTTTATCACAACGACACCCCCTGCATGCACCTGGTAGAGAGCCTGGCAGAGGC
>JAVEWB010000214.1:0-4653 GCA_034004765.1 Anaerolineae bacterium | reverse complement strand
GGTCCGACTTGGTCACCACCACCAGATCGACAGCCTCGAAGATCGCGGGGTACTTGTAAGGTTTATCGTGCCCCTCGGGGACACTCAGCAGCCCGATGTTGTAGGTCTGCCCCAGATCGAAAGAAACCGGGCAGATCAGGTTGCCGACATTCTCGATGAACAGCAGATTCATCTCATCCAGGGGCAGCGCGTGGAGCCCGCGGTGCACCATCGGGGCATCCAGGTGGCAGCCGCCACCCGTGTTGATCTGCACGACCGGCGTGCCCGTCGAAGCGATCTTGTCCGCATCGACCTGGGACGCCACGTCCCCCTCGATGACGCCAATGCGCGCTTTGCCATCCAGCGCCGCAATCGTCGCCATCAGCAGCGTCGTCTTCCCCGCACCGGGAGAAGACATAATGTTGATCCCCACGATCCCATGTTCTTGTAAATGGGCGCGGTTGTCCTCCGCGGCCTGATCGTTCGCGCTTAAGATATTTTGCACCACCGGGACCCGACGATCCGCGGCCTCAGGCAGCGTGTGCTGCGGCGCAGCATGCGTATGATCATGTCCTTCACACATTCAAAACCTCCTGATTGATCCGACGTGAGCCTGAAAGCGCACGCCGGTTCTTATTCTACCTCAATACTCTCCACGAAAAACTCTTTTCCGGCGATCACCTCACCGCCCAACGCACCGCAGTGAGGGCAGATCCAGTTCTCGCCTTCAGGCTCGAACTCCTGGCCGCACCCACGGCAGCGGAAGCGCGTGCGAATGCGGTTGAAATGGAGTGTTGCCCCTTCGGCCAACGTTCCCGGGGAAAGCAGGTCGAAGTAAAACTGGATCGTGTCATCGATGAAGCTGGTCATGTCCCCGATCACCAGCGTGATCGCGCGAACATGCTTCGCCTGGGCCTGCGTGGCGTGATCCGTCACGATGCGCAGGATCTCCTCGGTAATGGGAAGCTCATGCATCCGCGCCCCCAGCCAACTCCAGGATGCGGGCAACGGCCTGCGGCACCAGTTCCGCCGTCTCAGGTGACAGTCCCTCGCCAAAATCGAAATCCTGCCCCCGCAGCGAGATCAGGACCGCCTCGGGTGCGTGCCCGCTCATCTGCTGCGCCAGCGCCAGAACGCTTGAGGGGTGGAACTGATGCGAGACAAAAGGTGTCTGAAAAGAGACCGCCAGGCGCTCCTCGCGCATCGCCTCCGGCAGGTTGCCCACATGCGCGTCGATAAAGATCACCAGGTCGTAGGCCGCCAGCGTCTCGGCCAACTCCGGCACCAGTTGATGCAGTGCGATCGTGTCCACCGTATGGTTGAGGTCCTCGAACCCATCGTCCATCGGGTCCAGCGGCACGTATCCCAGCCGCTCGCGCAGCGCATCCACCACAACGCGCCCTACGCCGTCATCTCGGCGATAGAGATTCCCGAATCCGACCACCAACGTATGTCTCAAATCTCGACCTCCCCATTGTAAGGGCAATGCACCTCTGAAACACTGTATCCTACAAGACACTCCGTCCATCACAACACCTCATAGAGCACAAGTGTCTTGGAGGTGCGTTGCCCCCTAGAGCACAAGTGCCGTGCAAGTGCGTTGCCCCTCACAACTCACACCGAACGGGCCACCCCAAAAAGCAGGTGACCCGCACCGCCCTTGCCCTACAAGCTGACCGTCACCTGACCGGTGGCGGTCAGCTTCTTCAATCCTTAATCCCGACGGAGCGTATCCAGGAGCGCTCCCTCGGCACTGCGCAGCTCGATGTAGAGCGGCATCTGGCCCATCGCGTGGGTGGAGCAAGAAAGACAGGGATCGTGCGCGCGAATGGCCGCCTCGACCCGGTTCAACATGCCCTCGGTCAGCTTCGTACCATCCACGTAGCGCTTGGCCACCATGTTCACCGAGTGGTTCATCGCCCAGGCATTGTGCCCCGTTGCCACAATCATATTGGCCCTCGTGATCACGCCCATCTCATCGGTCCAATAGTGATGGAAGAGCGTGCCTCGCGGGGCTTCCAGGCAGCCCACACCCTCACCGGAGATCGGACCGGCAGGATTCGCGACATCCGTCTTCAGAATGTCAGGGTCATCCATCAATTCCTTGATGCGTTCCAGCGCGTAGACGGTCTCGATCAGGCGAGCGTAGTGATAATAGAGCGTGCCCTCCACCGGCTTGCCGCCGTTGAGCGACTTCCAGATCTTCATCTCACTCTGTGCCATCGGCGTGCTGATATGCGTAGCCGCGTTCAGACGTCCCAGCGGGCCCACACGGTAAACGCCATTGGGCCAACCCATCTTCTTGTAGAAAGGCGCCTTCAAGTACGTGAAGGAATCTACGTGTTCGCCGATGTAATCGAGATAGTCGCACGGGTTGAACCGTTCAAGCTGCTTCCCGTCCTTGTCGATCAGGCGCAGCTCGCCATCGTAAAGCTCCAGGGCACCATCCGGCTGAATGAGTCCCATGTAGCCGGATGGGAAGACGGCAAATTCATTGACGACGTCCTGGTTCTGTGCCGCCCAGTCCTTGAAGATGGAGATACCGACCATCGTCGTGGCGATGTGATCATCGACCTCATGCAGGATCCATTCGCGGTCCTCAGGCAGCAGCGGCTTGGTGACGCCGCCGGGCACCCCAAAAATCGGATGCACGCGCCGCTCACCCAACTTGCGGATGATCTCCTGCCCGAAAGCCCGCAGTCTCACCGCCTTGACGGCCAGATCCGGATTCAGAGCGATCACACCGGCCACGTTGCGGATTGCGGGGTCGGCGTCGAAGCCTAAGATCAGGTCCGGGCCGGCCAGTTCGAAGAAGTGCATCCCATGGGACTGTGTAATCTGTCCCATGTGCATCAGATCCCGCAGCTTGTGCGCCGTCGGGGTCGGGACCGTGCTGACGATTTTATCGCAGGCTTTGGTAGACGCCAGGTGATGGCTCACCGGGCAGATACCGCAGGTCCGCGGGGTGATCTGGGGCATTTCGTAGAACATCCGCCCCTCGCTGAACTTCTCGAACCCACGGAACTGCTCCACGTGGAAATAGGATTCCTCGACCTTGCCCTCGTCGTTCAAATAAATCGTGATCTTCGCGTGACCCTCGATGCGAGTAACCGGGGAAATTGTAATTTTCTGTGCCATCGTATTTCTACCCCCCATCCGTACCGTACTTCAACACTTTACCCTCGAGCTTGGGCATTCGCCCTTCGAGAAGCTCGCTCAAGACATACCAGATCGCATCCGCGGTTGGTGGGCAGCCAGGCAAATAGATATCAACGGGCACGACCTCGTCAATACTCTTCACCTTAGGCGTAAGCGGGGCCAAATCCTCATTTGAGGGGATCTCGCCATCGACCGTGCTCTCCGTCTCGATGTACCCACGGCGCAGCACCTCATCTGTATCGAAGAAGTTGCGCATCGTGCAGATGCCGCCGAAGACAGCACAATCTCCCAGCGCGATCAAAATCTTGGCGCGCTCGCGCATCTCCTTCGCCTCTTCGATCTCGTCCTCGTTACCAATAGCGCCCGTCAGAATGCCGACATCCACGCCGCTCTCCGGCGGGTGCTTCAAATCTGTGATTGGGGAGGAGGTCAACTCGACATGCTTGAGCAGCTCGACGATCCGCTCATCAATGTCCAAAAAGGACATGTGACAACCAGCGCAAGCCTCCAACCACTGCGTGGCAACTTTTATCTTTCCCATAAATTAACTCCTAAAATATGGCGTAACAGGGTTGGGAAATCACCCCAGACCGGGTAGCGATTTCCCTAAAAGCACTCCTTACAGCATCTTGGTCAGAGCTTCCAAGACGGCAGCTTCTTCACGGACCCCTTCCGGCATCGACAGGACAGCATTCACCGGGAGCACTTTCCCATCCAGGTTGGTGACGTGGCCGCTATGCTCAGACCATACAGGGGCAGGCAGCACCACATCGGCGCGCTCCACCAGGGGCGAGTCATAGCTCGCCTGCACCACGATGAAGGCTCCATCCAGCTTCGCCGCAAAGCCATCCTCCTCAGCCTGCTCTCCCAGCATGCAGTAGAGCAGATCCGCCTTCTCCACGGCCTGAGGTGCAAGGCCGGCCGCTTCAGCGCCCTTGCCATTGCGGGCCGGATCCAGCGCCAGGAAGAGTGCCTTGTCCGCCAGCGGCTTCAAACCCTTGACCGCTTCGGCCTTCAAGCCGAGGCTGTACACGACGACGACCTTCTTGGCCTTGGCCGCAGCTTCCGCCACCTTACCCGCTTCGGCATATGAAACGCAGAGCTCGGCACAACCGCTCAGGCCATTATCAGTGTCACTGATCAACGCGACCTTGGCACCGTTATCCGCCGCGCGCTTGATGAAATAGCCCACCACACGTTGGTAGGAGAGCGGGTCGGCACCCGCAACAACGATGTAATCGGCATCCAGGATATCCCGGACCGTGGCCGGCTTGCCATAGCCCAACGCCGGAGCCGCGGGCTCGATGCGTCCGGCCTTACCACCGACCTTCTTGAAGAGGGCCGCAAATGCCGCCAGTGCCTCATTGGTTACCGCAGAGGCTGCCAGTCCCAGCACCGAACCCTTCTTGGCCTTCGCGGCAACCGCCGCCAGTGCCTCGTCCCAACTGACCTCGACCAGCTTGCCATCCTTGCGCATCATCGGGCGGGTGACGCGTTTGCGATTGTCGTAAAGCG
>JAVEWB010000213.1:0-4656 GCA_034004765.1 Anaerolineae bacterium | reverse complement strand
AGCCTGACCATCCTGGCTACCTGTCTGATCGATACCGGCAGCCGTATGGATGACCTGATCTTCGAGGAGTTCAAGGGCACAGGCAACATGGAACTGCACCTTAACCGCCGCCTCCAGGAGCGCCGCATCTTCCCCGCCTTCGATATCGTGCGTTCTGGGACGCGTCGTGAGGAGCTGCTGATGGATGCCGAGACACTGCGCAAGGTTTGGGTGATGCGCCGGATGGTTACGCAGATGTTAGCACCGCCTCCTGGCGGCGCTGGCTACGATATCACCACGGCCACCGAAGCCCTGCTGCAGAAGATGCGCCGTACACGCACCAACTGGGATTTCCTCGACGCCCTGACGCGGGATCTGCATTAACCACGCCTGGCCTGAGAAGAAAATTTTAAGGAGTTAGGAAAGCGGCTTTACCGCTTTCCTAACTCCTACTCTTCATGATCTCCCATTGGTTGACAAATTCTTACCCTCAGCTACAATCCTATCCATGTTTGCCCGTGTCGGGGAAGAAAATCAGCTATTGGAACGTGATCGTCTGAGTATTCTTCTGGCGGTCACCTTAACTGGAGCGACGCTTTTTCGTTTCGTGGAACTTCCTACGTTTTCATGGAGCGTTCGTCGTATCTTTGGCTCGCCTTTAGGATTCAACTTGGGTGGTGATTGGTTGCTGTCCCTGCTTATGATGGGACTGGTGGCCTCTGGTACGTTTTCTCTCCTCCGTGCTCACCCACAGCAAGCCTCTAAAGAACGCCCTATCCTTTTCTCACTCATCACACCTACATTTGGCGCTCTGTTTGCCTCATTGCTGTTGATCCGGGCGGCTTCCTGGCCTATATGGTTGGGGAGTCTGGTACTGACGGGGCTGCTGATTGGGCTCCTGGTTCATCTCACGTATGCCGCGTTCTCGGTTGAGGCGCAGGGATACGTCAGCGCCCGCACACTGTTGAACATGGCAGTTTACCTCTTGGGTTTTTTGCTCTTCAGTATGGTTTTCGAAGGCCGTGAACGCGCGCTGGTGCGCGGCCCGCTTATCTTTATTTTGAGCGGCCTGTGGGCGCTGGATTTATTGAGTTCCAGTGGAGCAGAGATCCGTTCGGTAGCGCTTTTCAGCAGCGTGATTGCTGTTTTGAGTAGTGAACTCTCCTGGGTGTTAGGGTATTGGCCGGTTTCTTCCTGGGCTGCGGCTATTTTGCTTTCACTCTGGCTCTATTTGGGAACCGGCGTGAGCTATCAATATCTTCTGGGGAAGTTACGACGTCAGATCTGGATCGAGTTTGTGGTGCTCGCACTGGCGGTATTTATCCTGGTCCTGGTGATTCGGCCTTAAAGGAATGAAGGAGAGTCGTTTTATGGAAAGTAACTTTAACCCCCTTATTCAACAAAAGCTTCCCAAGCGTGTCTCGCGGCTTGAGGAACTGGCTTATAATTTCTGGTGGTCGTGGCATCGCTCTGCCCGTGATCTTTTCAAAGCTTTGGATCCTACTTTGTGGAAAGATACGCGTCATAATCCGGTTCGCATTCTTCTGGAAGTGCCTCAGGAGCGGCTGGACCTTTTAGCAAAAGATCCCACTTTCCTCCGGCAGTACGATGGCGTGCTGTTAGAGCTGGATCGGGATCTGCGCAATGGCCACCTCTGGTATACCCAGACCCACTCGGATCTGTTGGAAGATGCTATCGTTTACTTCTCTGCCGAATTCGGCGTTCACAGCTCGCTGCCTATCTATTCCGGCGGGTTGGGCGTCCTGGCCGGGGATCATACGAAAGAGGCCAGCGATTTGGGGATCCCCTTTCTGGGGGTAGGATTTCTCTACGAGCAGGGTTACTTCCGGCAGCAATTGGATCACAGCGGTTGGCAGCAGGCCATCTACCCGGCACTGAACCCCCAGGAAGTGGCGTTGCAGCCGCACATGGCGGAGGATGGGACGCAGTTGACCATCCAGATTATTGTGGGTGACCGCCCCATTGCTTTGCGGGTTTGGGAGGTGCGGGTTGGGCGTGTGCGCCTGTATCTCCTGGATGCCAATGTCGAACAGAATGCTCCCTGGGACCGCGAACTGACAGCGCGTTTGTATGGCGGGGACCAGGAAATGCGCATCCAGCAGGAGTTCCTGCTGGGTGTCGGAGGCGTACAGGTGATCCGTGCGTTGGGGATCGCGCCGAAGGTCTGGCACATCAATGAGGGCCATTCGGCCTTTCTGGTGTTGGAGCGGCTGCGGGAATACGTGCAGCAGGGGCTTTCCTATGCCGACGCTGCGGAGCGCGTACGTGCCGGCACGGTCTTCACCACGCATACGCCTGTTCCGGCAGGGCATGACGTCTTCCCATTCAATCTTATGGAGAAATATTTCCACGCTTTCTGGCCACAGTTGGGGCTGGATCGTGATCAGTTTATGGCCTTGGGAAGCTACGAGAACGGCTTCAACATGACGGCTCTGGCACTGCGGCTGGCCGGGCAGGCAAATGGCGTCAGCCAGCTTCACGGAGAGGTCTCTCGAGAGATGTGGCACAGCCTCTGGCCCGACAAAAAAGTGGCAGAGGTGCCCATTGGGCACGTAACCAATGGCGTGCATGTCTCTTCATGGGTCGGAGAAGCCATTCACCGTCTTCACCGCCGTTACCTCAATCCGGAGTGGGTGGATCAGCAGGACGATCCAACGTTCTGGATGCGTATGGATGAGGTGCCGGATGAAGAGATTTGGGAATCCCATCTGTACCTCAAACGAAAAATGTTTTCCGTCATCCGCGAACGGGCCCGTGATTCTCGGATTGGTCAGTCAATGGCCCCTGAGCAACTGATGGCCTCCGGGATTTTCCTGGATCCCGATGCGTTGGTGATCGGCTTTGCTCGTCGCTTCGCGACCTATAAGCGTGCCTATCTGCTTTTCCGCGATATCGAGCGCCTCGAGCGACTGCTTCACCATCGCTATCGTCCCGTACAGCTTGTCTTTGCCGGGAAAGCACACCCGGCGGATGATCCGGGTAAACGGCTGCTGCAAGAGATTTACAACTGGGCGCGCAGCCCGGAGATGGGAGGACGTGTCGCCTTCGTCGAGGACTACGACATGCACGTCTCCCGCTACCTGGTGCAGGGCGTGGATGTCTGGTTGAATACGCCGCGCAAGCCGATGGAGGCCAGCGGCACCAGCGGGATGAAGGCGGCACTCAGTGGGGTCCTCAACTTGAGTATTCTGGATGGCTGGTGGGCCGAGGCCTACAATGGCCGTAATGGCTGGGCGCTCCAAAGCGATCAAGAGCCTTTTGGCAGCGATTGGGAGCAGGATGATGCGGAATCTAACGCCCTCTATCAGCTTTTGGAGGAGGAGGTCGTCCCGCTCTATTATGAACGGGATCGCGACAAGCTGCCTCATGGGTGGATTCAGATGATGCGTGAGTCCATCCGCACGGTCAGTCCCATGTTTTCCACCCGCCGCATGGTAAAAGAATACGCGGAGAAGTACTACATCCCCGCGATTCAGAAAACGCTGAAACTGGAAAAAGAATAGCCCGCCCGGGCTATTCTTTTTTTACGGCTTCGTAAACTTCGGGCTTCAACACCCCAATGAAGGGGATGTTGCGGTACTGTTCATCATAATCCAGCCCGTAGCCCACCACAAATTCGTTGGGCACTTCAAATCCCACAAAATCCACCGGGACTTCCAACTCGCGGCGGCTGGGTTTGTTCAACAGCGTGGCTACGCGCAGGCTGGCAGGATGTCGGGTGGCCAGGTTGCGCAGAATGTAGTGCAGGGTGTAGCCTGTGTCCACGATGTCCTCAACAATGATGACCGGACGTCCTTCGATGTTCGTCGCCAGGTCGAGCAGAATGCGCACGACGCCGCTGCTTTTGGTCGACTTCCCATAGCTGGAAATCTCCATGAAGTCTATTCCGTGGCGGAAGGCCAGGTGGCGCACCAGATCGGCCTGGAACATGAAAGCGCCTTTGAGGATGCAGATCAGCAGTGGGACATCGGCATCTGTGTACATAGCGTTCATTTCCTGTGCCAGTGTCTGAATGCGTTCTGCCAGTTGCTCTTTGGTGATCAAGACCTTTTCGATATCATCATACATCGACATGGGGGTACTCTCCTGTCCTGAGACGGCTTGATTACTTTTGATACACTTTGGGTTTCAGCGCGGCGATGTAAGGCAGCGTGCGGAAACGATCGGCAAAGTCCAGCCCGTATCCTACAACCCAGACATCGGGGATCTCGAACCCTAGATAATCGACCTTGACTTCTACCTTGCGGCGTTCCGGTTTGCTGAGTAAGACGCAGGTGCGCAAAGAGGCCGGTTTGCGTGCCCCAAAGAAGCGGTAGAGGTAATCCAGTGTATAGCCGGTGTCGAGGATATCTTCTACCATCAGGACGTGTCGTCCTGCCATGTCCGACCGCGTATCCATGATCAGGCGCACAGCGCCGGTGGCTTCAGAGCTGTCGGCATAGCTGGAAAGAGCGATGAAGTCGACGCGGTGTGGCACGGTGAGACGGCGGGCCAGGTCGGCCAGGAAGATGAAGGAGCCCTTCAGAACACCCACCAGGATGAAATCTTCGTTGCTGATGCCTTTGTAATCGGTGCTGATCTTATCTGCCAGTTCCTGCACGCGTCGTTCGATCGTCTGTTCGTCCAAAATTACGCGCTCAATCGAATCGGGAAGGG
>JAVEWB010000212.1:0-4657 GCA_034004765.1 Anaerolineae bacterium | reverse complement strand
TCAGGCTGCGGGCAGGATATGGCGAGCCCGGGCGGATCATGGTGGAGCGGGGGCACAGTATCCCGCTGGACGCAGAGAAGAGCCTGGTGGCCCGCGCTGCCCGGACGAAAGAAATGGTGCTGGTGGATGATGTGCGGGCAGATCCGGAGTTCCTGCCGAACCCGCTGCTGCCGGACACGAAGTCGGAGGTGGCGGTGCCGATGGTCGTAGGTGACCAGGTGTTGGGCGTCTTCGATGTGCAGCACGATGAAGCGGCCTACTTCACGGAGTCGTACCTGGACGTGTTCAGCACGCTGGCCGGACAGATCGCGACGGCGTTCCAGAACGCGCAGCTCTTTGCCGAGCGCAAGCGGGCAGAGGAAGGATTGAAACGCGAGCGGCGGCTCTTTGTGGGTGGCCCGGTGGTTGTTTTCCGGTGGGTTAATGCTGAGGGTTGGCCGGTGGAATATGCTTCGCCTAACATGGCGTCATTCATCGGGTACACGGCAGAGGACTTGATGAACGGTGTTGTTCCATATGCCAATCTTGTGTACCCGGATGACCTGATGCATGTGGCTGAGGAAGTAGCGGGATACACTGAGGAAGGCCAGACTTCCTTTGAACAAGAGTATCGGATGGTGAAGGCCAACGGCGACGTCATTTGGATCTATGACTTCACAACCATTATTCGCAATGAACGTGGTGAGGTCACCCACTATGACGGCTATATCATGGATATTACGGAGCGCAAGCGAGCAGAGGAATCGATGGCGCAAGAGAAGTACTTCGCCGACACAGTGATCAACAGCTTGCCCGGTATCTTCTTCATGCATGATACGCAAGGAAAGCTGGTGCGCTGCAATAAAGCTTACCAGGAGTTGTTTGGCTTCTCGGATGAGGAGATGGAAAACGTCTATGCTGTCGATAGGTTCCCGGAGGATGAGCGGGAGTCGATCCTCTCCGTGATGGGGAAGATCTTTACCGAACCAGAACAACAAAGTGTGGAAGGCCACCTCCTCACGAAAGAGGGTAAGACCCCCTTTAACTTGATGGCGCAGCGGCTGATTACAGGCGGTGAAGTCTATTTGTTGGGTACAGGGACAGATATCACCGAACGCAAGCAGGCAGAGGCCGAGCGCCAGCGGTTCACGACCCAACTGGGGACTGCCGCCGAGGTGGCCACCCGTGCGAACGCCATCCTCGACCCGGATGAGCTTCTGAATGCGGTGGTGGCGTTGGTCAAGGAGCGGTTCGACCTTTACCATGCCCATGTCTACACCTTCGATGAGAAGAGTCAGGAGCTGGTGCTGCAGGCTGGATATGGCGAGCCCGGCCGGGTGATGAAGGAACAAGGGCACAAGATCGCACTGGATGCGGAACAGAGCCTGGTAGCCCGTGCGGCTCGGGCGCGTGAGCTGGTGGTGGTGGATGATGTCACCAAGGAATCCGGCTTCATGTCCAACCCGCTGCTGCCCGATACGCGCTCGGAGGTTGCGGTACCGCTGATGGTAGGGGATCGGCTCCTGGGGGTCTTCGACGTTCAGGATGCCCATGTGGGGCGGTTTGTAGCCGGAGATCTGAGCGTGCTGCAGACACTGGCCGGGCAGGTCTCCACGGCTTTGCAGAACGCTCTCTACTTCGATGAGATCCAGAAGACGACTGCACGACTGCGTGAGGTCGACCGGCTCAAGAGTGAGTTCCTGGCAAACATGAGCCATGAGCTGCGGACACCGCTCAACTCGATCATTGGTTACTCCGAGGTGCTGATGATGGGGATCGATGGTGATCTGGAGCCGGAGACGTTAGAGGACATCAAAGCGATCTACGATAACGGCCAGCATCTACTCGCTATGATCAATGACATTTTGGATCTGGCCAAGATCGAGGCCGGGCGCATGACGCTCAAGACTGAGGAGCTGGATTTGGTCTTGATGGTTGAGGAGGTCAAGTCTGCGACTATGGGGCTCTTCCACAAGAAGCCTGAGGTTGAGTTCCAGGTTGTGATCGACGGGGAACTCCCTGTCATTCGCGGTGATCGTATTCGCCTGAGCCAGGTCTTCATTAACCTGGTTTCGAACGCCGAGAAGTTCACCGAGAAAGGCTCTGTTAAGGTTCGTGCATATCGTCAGGGACGTCACTGGAACTGCATTACAGTCGAGGACACCGGGATTGGCATCCCTGAAGACGAGATCAGCGGTCTCTTCGAGAAGTTCCATCAAGTCGATGGTTCGAGCAAGCGGCGGGCCCAGGGCACAGGGTTGGGCTTGGCGATTTCGAAGGAGTTAGTGCAGCTGCACGGCGGGCGGATTGAAGTCCGCAGTAAGTATGGGGAAGGAAGTAGCTTTACGGTCTGGCTGCCGGTGGCTGAATAATTGAAGGGACTTGCTGATGCTCTCTGGAGATAGCCCACCCAAGGTTCTGGTCGTCGACGATAGCGAGCGCAACGTCAAGCTGGTCAGGTCCCTGCTGGAGAAGCAAGGATACGAGATTCTGGCCGCGTACGATGGCTTGCAGGCGCTCTATGTGGTCAGCCAGACACCGCCGGATCTGATCTTGCTGGATGTGATGATGCCGGGAATGGATGGATTTGAGGTGGCCCGGATTCTGCGAAAGGATCCGCAGAACCGGGCTATTCCCATCCTGATGCTGACGGCGCTTCAGGATCTTGAGGATAAAGTCCGCGGGTTAGAGGCGGGGGCAGATGATTTTCTGATAAAGCCCTTCAACACCGTGGAACTGCTGGCCCGGGTGCGCTCGCTTCTGCGCATCAAGCAGCTTCATGATGAACTTCAGGAGAAGAGCGCACTCCTGGAGCGGGTATTGATGCGGTACGTCTCCAGGGAGATTGCGCAGGAGATCCTGCGTAATCCTGAAAAGAACTTGCAATTGGGCGGTCAAAGCCGCCTGGTGAGTGTGTTGTTTGCGGATATACGTGGGTTTACGCATTTCTCAGAGCAGCGAGAAGCGCGCGTGGTGATCGAGGTTTTGAATCAAATTTTCGATCGTTTGACGCCCGTTGTGTTCGAGCATCATGGCACATTGGACAAGTATCTTGGGGATGCTATAATGGCTTTATATGGGGTGCCCTTGGCGTCGGATTGCTGTACCGAGCAGGCGGTGTTGAGCGCCTGGGAGATGCAGAAGCGCTTTGAGGAATTGCGCCAGCAGATCGACTTGATTGGTGAACTGGGGCTGGGAATAGGGATCGGTACGGGCGAGGCGGTGTTTGGTAACGTGGGATCCGATCAGTTTATGAACTACACGGTCATTGGAAATATCCCTAACATGGCGAAACGCCTTCAGGAGCATGCAGCGCCCGGCCAGATCTTGATCGATACTCGAACCTATGCCGCGGTACAATCTATGGCGGATGTCTCAGAGATTATTCCCCTCTATGGTCGTGGGTTCAGTACACCCATTCGCGCTTACGAGATTACCGGCATCACTGCAACGGAGCCGGAACTGATTTTGGAAGAACGGGTAGAGGTAGATTCTACGTCGTCGCATGAGGTGAATCTATGAGCACGCTTTTCAAAGCAGTTCGCTGCCTGGATTGTGGCCACGAGATGGGACCGGACCCTTTCCGGGAGAAGTGTGAGGCCTGTGGGGGACCCTGGATGGATGCGCTTTATGACTGTGCGGCACTGCCTCGCAATTGGTCCGTGCTGCTTAAAGAGCGCCCCACCACTTTATGGCGTTATACTGAGCTTCTTCCTTTTTCGGACGATATCCACATCGTTTCCATGAGCGAGGGATGGACTCCCTTGACGCGGGCGGAAGGCCTGGAGCATGAGTTGGGCCATCCACAAATCTGGATCAAGGACGAACGCCAGAACCCTACCAACTCTTTCAAGGATCGCCAGGCTGCATTGGCGGTCACGGCGCTGTGTGCGCAAGGCATTAAAGAGGTCGTGATGGCCTCTACGGGGAATGCTGCTGCTGCCTATTCCGCTTATTGTGCCCGCAAGGGGATCAAACTCTGGGTCTTCCTGACCAGCAGTGTGCCCGTGGAGAAGATGCGGGAGCTGGCGCTCTATGGTGCCGAGGTGGTCAAGATTACGGGGACCTATGATCAGGCCAAGGGTGTTGCGGCTGATTTTGCCGCCCGGCATAATCTGGCGTTGGAGAGAGGGCCTAAGGCGATCCCCTGCAAAGAGAGTATGAAGACAGTCGCCTTTGAGATTGCGGAGCAGTTAGGCTGGCGTGCTCCTGATTGGTACATCCAGGCCGTCTCAGGGGGTATTGGCCCCTTAGGGGTGATTAAGGGATTTATTGAGCTGTATGACGCGGGTCTGATTGACCGTGTTCCTAAATTGGGCGTGATTCAGACAGAGGGATGCGCTCCTATGGTCCGGGCCTGGGAGCAGGGACTGGATGAGGCCGAACCGGTACAGCCGGACAGCCTGATCACCGTTCTGGCGACCGGCACGCCCGGCAAAGCTTATACTATGCTGAAACAGGCGATCGATCGGTATGGTGGAGCAATGGCTGCGGTCAGTGATGGTGACGCCTTCCGCGCGATGCGCCGCGTGGCGCGGCTGGAGGGTCTATCTATGGAACCGGCGGCGAGCGTGGCCTTTGCGGGGATGGCCCGGCTGGTGGAGCAGCAGATCATTCGTCCGGATGAATGTGTCATCGTCAACTGTTCAGGCCACACCTTCAGCGCGGAGAAGCACGC
>JAVEWB010000211.1:0-4670 GCA_034004765.1 Anaerolineae bacterium | reverse complement strand
TGATTTTCGGCTGGCGTGATGCTTACGGCTCGCTGGGAGTCACGGATGCATAATCCAGGCGCTTTACTTTTTCTTCTTCTTGCTGTGTGACCCACGCAGCGTACAGGTCCTCTTTTTTCTGCTCCAATAAGGATTCGCTCAGGGGCTGCACGCTACGATCGTCCACCTGGATGAGGTAGTAGGCAGAGGTGATTGTGCTCGAGATAGGATCGGAGACCTCTCCAAGGGGGAGGGTGAAGGCAGTTTCTTCCAACTCGGTGCTTATCTGGCTTAAGGTGCCTTCACGCGGCGTCCACGCGAGCGCTGCTCCTCTACTGGTGTCGTCATCATCACCGTTCAGTTCTTCTCTGACAGTGTCAATGTCCTCACCTTCCTGTAGTCTTTTCTGGAGTGCCAGGGCTTCTTCCTCGGTCACAACGGCAAGATAGGTTCCTGTGACCTGTTCGGCCTCGGTCTCCATTCCCTCAGAGAGCGCTTCTTGCAGCTTTGTCCTGAGTAACTCGGTTTCTATCGTCTGGCGGAAAGCTTCCTCTGAGAAGCCATTTGCATCCAGAAGATTAGTTTTGAAACCCGCGTACTCTTTGAGGTATGTCCCTTCAGTCATGACGTTAGAACTCTGTACGTCGGTGAATGCCGCCGTCTCGGTGAGTGTCTCTGTATTGGTCAGGACCGCGGCTGCCTGCGCCTCGGCCTCACGATCATATCCCATCATTTGCTCAATGTACTGCGTCACTTCGTCGTCCGAAACTGTGAGATTCCTCTGGGCTGCTTCCTGGCGTATGAGTTCTTCCTCAATCATTTGATCCAAGAATTGTCCGCCAATCGTAGTCGCCAGATCAGCTCCAAGCTGCTGTTCAAGGTTATCGACGTACGCTTGATACTGTTCGGCCATAAATTGCCCAAATTCATCGCTTGTATCCAAGTTTGCAAGTTCCCACTGAAGCCTGGGGATGGTATAGTTGCGTATCATACCACGCTCGTAGCGGACACGGGCCTGGTACTCTTCTACCGTAATTTTCGTGTCCCCTACTGTCGCAACGGGCTGCGCAGGTTTAAGGACGAGTTCCGCCAGCAGGCCGTAGCCCAGGATCAGCACAATCAATGCGCCAACGCCAGCCGCGCTCCAGGTGAGAATACGTTGGAGCTTCTCATCACGCTTATGATGGACAATTTCTTTACGGGTAATTGATTTCTCTGGGACAGCTTTCTGTTTGGCCATGTCTTTATCTCCGATAATAACAAGGGGCATAGGGTCTTTCCCTATGCCCCGATTCTTTGGTGGATTGTTTTAGCGCTGCTTTTCTGAGACAAACGGTAGCAATGCCATGTGTCGCGCGCGCTTGATGGCCTTGGCCAGGAGACGCTGATGCTTCGCGCAGATCCCGGTCTGCCGACTCGGTCGGATTTTGCCGTGATCACTTACGTAACGGTAAAGCATGTCAACGTCTTTATAGTCGATGTAATCGACGCCATCTACACAGCAGTAGCACACCTTGCGACGCGGTGCGTACCTTCTATTACCATGGTAGGATTGTGATTCGTAATTAGCCACGTTCTGCTCCTTAAACGATTGAAAAGAGATCTCTTTCTATAAGAATTCTTCAAATTCTTTGTCGAAAGGTAACTCCTGCTCTTCGTCTTCCTTTGGTTCCTCAGCATCCTCATAGCCATCCAGGAAGATCATCTCCTGGGCCACGAGTTCCATCCGGTAATGACGCTGCCCGTCGGCATCTTCCCACGAGCGTGTTTGCAGGCGTCCCTCGACATAGACTTGCGAGCCTTTATGCAGGCGTTTTTTACACAGTTCGGCCAGCCCCCCCCAGGTAACCACGTGGAACCATTCGGTCTCTTCCTGGCGCTCGCCCTCATTCGTGGTCCAACCACGAACAGTCGCCACTTTGAAGGCAACGACAGGACGGCCACTTGCCGTGAAGCGCATTTCAGGATCACGACCAAGGCTGCCGATGATTAGTACCTTGTTGAGTCCGCGTACCATAGGGATAGGGCTACCTTTACAGGGTTAGCTTTCTTCAGCAACCTCTTCAGAAAGGGTGGGTGAAGCAGCTTCCTCTGGTTCTTCCACGTCAGGTTCGCTACTGGCCACGGGTTCTGCTTCCGGCGTTTCTGTTTCTGACGCCGGCACTGCTTTGGGCTGTTGTTCTTCCATCAAGACAATCAGCTCTCGCATGATACCTTCGGCCAGAAGGATGTTGCGCTCCAGCTCTTTGACCTTGCCGGAATCCATGGAGAAATGGACGAGGTAATAATGGCCGTCACGTTTGCGGTTAATGGCATAGGCCAGACGGCGCAGCCCCCAATCCTTGAACTCGGCAATGGTGGCATTTCCGGCTTCAAGGTAGCCCTTGATACGCTGCAACAGCGTTTCAGCGGCTTCTTCCCCCAGATCGGGGTTGACAATAAACATTAATTCATAGGTACGTTCCATAACGAGCGGTTTTATCTCCTTCCACGGGATTGCCCCTGGCCCTTACCAGGAGCGGAAAGCCCGCCTAGATTCAGGTTAAGACTATACCACAAAGTGCCTGATTGACAAATGCGTGTCAAGTGGGGCGGGTGAGCCTGAGTCAGCCGATAAGCCGGATTCTGTACCCCGTGGATTCACGGGGTGGTGATCATCTGTCTACGGCGGCAGTTGCCTGCCGTCTCTAGCAGTCTACCCGAAGGTTGCTCCTTAACGGAGAGGGAACGGGATGCTCCCCGGCCCGTAGGCCTTCCCCTCTGCTTGACCTTGCTCCCGGCGGGGGTTACCTGGCCGCGGCGGTTGCCCGTCGCGCCGGTGGTCTCTTACACCACCTTTTCACCCTTGCCAGCCCTAAGGGCGGCGGTTTGTTTCTGTGGCCCTGTCCACGGGTTGCCCCGTCCGGGCGTTACCCGGCGCTGTTCCCTATGGAGTCCGGACTTTCCTCGACTTGTGATACCACAAGGCGCGACCACCTGGCCAACTCAGGCTCAATTGTATGTTACCATAGGATAGGGATTCGGTCAATGGAGGTTGATGAATTTGGGGGGTATGGAGCACAGCTTCAGCGTGCTCCATACCCCAGCCCCAGGTTTAGAAGCGCTTGTTACTTAAAAGCAGGAGGCCCATCACCATGCCGCTGAGCAGGCCCGCGACGACATCACCGATAAAATGAATGCCCAGCGCAACCCGGCTCAGACTCACGGATAGCCCCCAAAGGGTTAGCAGGACTCGCCCCCACCAGGGCATTTGCTGACCCAACGTTACAAGCAGGCCGCCGATGCGCGTTGCATGTCCGGAAGGGAATGAATGGCGGTCGAAAGGGAGATAGAGGCCGCTCGCCGGATTGCCGGGACGCGGTCGTTGAATATACCATTTGAGCACGTAGCTCAGCAGTGCACCCAGGAGTGTGACGGCGATAATGCGGTTTCCGGCTGTGCGGCTGGACGACATCGGTTTCCGCCGGAGCAAAGCTCCGGCAATAAGCCAGAACTGACTGTCGCCGGAGTGCGCCAGAAACTGCGCAAGGGCCCGTTTGGCAGGTGTGTTTGCCAGCCTGGCGACCTGCTTCGAGAGCCTTGCGTCACGCGTGGTATATCGATCAAGCCATGAAATGGCGCGTTCGCTCATTTGTCCCGCGGCAGCAGCGCCTGCCGGCAGATTTCTAGCTGGAAGGGTTTATCGACATCCATCCCCAGCTCTGCATGCCGTGCCAGGACCGCTTTGCCTTTCAGGTTCAGCGATTTGGAGATGCGTTCCTCCGCTTCTCGAAGGCTCAAACGACGCAGGAGCAGCTTCACGAACAGTCCAAAGCCGATTTTGCGTATTTGCTTCAGCGCACTTTTGCGGTTCTTGAGGAGTTCTTCTGCCAGCTCGCGCTGCGTTTGAGCCAACTTGGGGTTGCCAATGTGGATGTCACCTCCTGCCAGATCGCCGTCCGTGAGATGCACATAGCTGCGTTTTGAGTTAGGGAAGCGGGCTTCCATGAGCGATCTTTCCACCACGGTGTAGTAGACGTCCACGGTGGGATCAGTACACTGAGCGATCAGGCCATCGACCATCTCTGCGGTGATGGTAGGGATGTCCGCTGTGGCCATGACGACATGGTACGCACCGGGATTATACTCCAGAGCTCGTTCGGCCCCAGCAACCATGTTGCCAACCAGGGATCCTTGATCTGGCAGGACATCCGTCAGTTTGGGGGAGGTGATGCCATCTTCTGGCCGCAGTCCTATCAGGATGATGTGGTCGATGCTTTTTGCGCCTGTCAGCGCATCCACTACCCATTGGACCATGGGCTTGCCTGCCATATCCAGGAGCGCCTTGGGGCGTCCTTGGGTGTATTCATAGAGCAGATCTTCTTCTTCCGGGATGCCGCCGGCTGAAATAATGCAATCCATATGCGCCTCTCCTGTCTCAGTTGAGTTTCTGGATTTGGGGGTGCAGGCCTAGCTCGGTGATCATGGCTAAGAGTTCCGGCTGGGTGAGAGGCCGCCCCTTACCGGCAACCGCAACCAGGGCAGCTTCAAGCATATTCGTTCCAAAAGAGCGCCCTTCGATGCGTGGAGTGGTGGTGGCCAGGTAGCGGACGCCGGCTTTGGTCAACATCGCGACATCGGCTTCGGTAGTCGTGTTGGTCAGCACAGTTTTGCCCTGGAGGGTGGGGGGCATATGCCGTTTGGTATAGCAG
>JAVEWB010000210.1:0-4701 GCA_034004765.1 Anaerolineae bacterium | reverse complement strand
AGTTCTTTAGGAACCGAAGAATCATCAATCCGCAGTGTTTCCATCGGGCAGGGAGGGTCGGGGATTTCCCTAAAGTAGAGTCTGCCGCCGCAACAACACAGCGTCATACTCATTAAAAACATCCCTACGAGCATTGCCCCACTGCCCAGCATGCGAGGAAGTGAGCACCAGGTCATCTCAGCTACACTCCTTTCTGTCAAGCCTCGCGATCATCGAGCCGGCGGAATGACAAGGTAAAGATTCGGCCAAGGCGTTTCCCATGGGGCCTCGTAAATATCGCAGTCGTCAGACACTGGTAGAGAAAGTTCATAATAATCGACATCACCAACTAGAGTTAATCTCTCAACGCCATCCTGTTCATCAAAAAACAGTTCTATGACATGTGATTCTGAGACACGGCCGCGTGGTCCAAAGAGATAAAC
This sequence comes from Anaerolineae bacterium, assembly GCA_034004765.1. Classification (GTDB taxonomy): domain Bacteria; phylum Chloroflexota; class Anaerolineae; order B4-G1; family SLSP01; genus JAVEWB01. The sequence continues at coordinate 4,279 of JAVEWB010000210.1, read as the reverse complement.
TTCTCTGACTGAGTCTCCGAACTTGCACTCATAACGTCTCCAGGCAAAACGCATATAGGGTCTAACTTCGGCCCTGGACATTCCCAACTGCAAAGCGTTGTAGATAAAACTTATCGGCGAATCCACCTTTATTTTTTGGAGCTCTTCAGGTGGTAGGAACTGGGCCAGCCTGAGAAGCAGGCAGATGGAAAGCACAACCAGCAGAGCCACAACCGAATCGCGTTTTTTATTCAAGGGTCATGCCTCCAGGGATCGGATAGAAACAGCCGCTGCTCAATACTCATAAAGCAGACTAAAAAGTGCCTCTTCATCTACTACTACGTGGCATCGTCATTTCACAAGTTCCTTCGTGCGCCCCAACTTGCCATCGTGTGATGCACCCTATTGCCCACAAACTCATAGCGTCCCAATCAGAGTTGCAAACCCCAGAAGCAGGAACAATGCTCCGCCAATAATCGAACCGACTGCAGAAATTTTCCAGCGTCTGCGAAGAGAAGAAGATTCAGGTAGAAAACATAACATGCTTACACCCAGAAACAGGATCCATCCGCCAACGCCAAGGACGGTGAGAAATTCAGTCAAAGCGGAATCCGGTGTTTCGAGAAAATCCACAACCCCGGCAGCGAAAGTGACAAGGATGAAAAACAACTCAAGCCTCCGGAGAAATGCCACTTGAGACATTTTTGAGAAGGTCTCGATCATCTCATCAAATTCATCCTTCGTCGGAAATCGCTTCATCGTACTCCTAATTTCATCAAGTCAGTCCAGGGATTTTGAAACGCGCTGATCCATTGCCGCAAGCACTGTGATGAAGTCTTCCGCAGTCAGCCATTGCGTTTCAAAAAGGTTCCCCATTAGAATACATACGGTATCCTCATATAGCCCCACCACTTCACAGGCATTATGAGGCAATCCATTAATAAAGGCAGGCAGACAAGCTATGTACATTTCATCCGCTTCGCCCTCGAACCTCAAGTCCGGAGGCAGAATCCAGTCCTCGTTGAACCTCAGCAACTCCTCCTGATAGGCTGCTTTCGCTGAGTCCGCATCGGGATAAATCATAAGCTGCTGGCTCACATTTACCCACGTTTTCTCCCGACCTTCCGGACCGTAATACCACAGGAAGCGGTTTGCTATCGTTCCGGGGGCATCTTCAATCTGAGATCCCCCTTTCTGCCAGCCAAAAGGCAAATCCTCCGGAAGGATCTGCGCCGCATCAAGCCGCGCTTCCAGAGGTGTGCGGGTGGGGAAACTCCGTTCGAGGGCATCGCCGACAACGCCGGTTCCGATCAATACCTGCACGGCCCCCAATAACAGAATAGACAATCCCACAACAAGGCTCAAGGCTACCCAACGCTTCTTTTTCAATGCCGGATACCTCCTGATTTCGACAAATGCGGATGCTCGATCTCATAGCGTCTGCTTCAAAGCCAATGGCAGACAACTCCGATGCACAAATTATCTGCACTATCAGTTTCGCATTACCACAAGTATAGTACAAATTGTCACGCAGACGCGATGATCCAAGTCTCAAAACTGCCAGGCAATCCGGCGGATTGCCCTACACAGGCTAGCCCCAGCAAACTTGCCATAAAGGGCAGATATCGTGTATACTTAAACCATCCTGAATAAGCTTCACGATCCACTATAGCGACAGCAAGACCCCTATCCATTCAGGAAGAGGCCCTACTTATCAATCTATAAAGAGAGGTGAACCATGAAGCTGAAGCATTTACTTATCGTTGGTGTCCTCCTCATAGCGGGCGTTGCCATCGCTTACGGCTTCCGCACGCTGCAGCAGCCCGATACCACCGTCCAGACGCTCACCACGCGCTGGTCGAGCTCGGCCCACGCGGACCGCAGCGCGGAGGCCTTCGTCCATTGGGACGAAGAAGAGCCGCCCTTGATCCCTGTGGACTGTGCCAAATGTCACAGCGAACTTGGGTACCTGGATTACCTGGGGGAGGACGGCTCCGCAGCGGGCAGCGTCGACAGCGAGGCCAACCCCGGGACGGTCGTCTCCTGCAACACCTGCCACAACGAATCGGCCCATCAGAAAAGCACGGCGCGCTTCCCCTCCGGTATGGAGATCACTGGCCTGGGCTCCGAGGCGCTCTGTATGGAGTGCCACCAGGGGACGCGGGCCGGGGCAAATGTAGACCGGGCGGTCAGCGGCATGGATGACGACGCGGTGTCGGAGGAGCTTGGCTTTATCAATGTGCACTATGCCATCGCTGCAGCGACGCAGATGGGAGATGAGACGCAGGGCGGCTATCAATACGCAGGTAAGGCCTACGTCGCCCGCTTCGAGCACACCGAGACGATGCAGACGTGTACCGACTGCCACGATGCGCACGCACTGACGATCGAGCCGCAAGCGTGCAGCCCCTGCCACTTGAACGTGGTCGACAGCGAGGACTTCCACGACATCCGCGATAAAGACACCGCCGACTTCGACGGAGACGGCGACAGCAAAGAGGGCGTCGCCGGAGAAATTGCAACGCTGCACCAGGCGCTCTATGAGGCCATGCAGTCTTATGCAACCCACGTGACTAATAAGCCGGTGGCCTACAGCGAGGAGAGCTACCCGTACTTCTTCAACGACAACAATGGCGACGGGGAAGTCAACCCGGAGGAGGCGAATTTCGGCAATCAGTACAAAAGCTGGACGCCGCGCCTGCTGAGAGCGGCCTACAACTATCAGTTCGTGAAGAAAGATCCCGGCGCCTACGCGCACAATCCGGAGTACGCCCTCCAACTGCTCTACGACAGCATGGAGGACCTGGGGCAAAAGGCTCCCGTGGACATGCAGGGCATGCTCCGCCCATGACCGGAAGGAGAGCCACGCGATGAAACGTTCCCCAAAGACAACGTTGTGGATCGGGGTCTATCTGCTGTTGGTGTTCGCCCCGCTGATCCTGCTGTTCATCGGCCCTCGCCCCGCGGGGCGGGAGTTCTGGCGCGAGTTGTCGGTCGCGTTAGGGTTCGCCGGGATGGCGCTGATGGGCTTGCAGTTCATCCCCACCGCGCGCCTGCCGTTCCTGGCCAACGTCTTTCCGCTGGATACGCTCTACACCTTTCACCACCAGACGTCGGTCGTCGGCTTTCTGCTGGCCATGGCCCACCCGATCATCCTCTTCATCAACAACCCCTACACCCTCCAGCTTCTCGACATCTTCAACGCGCCGCTGCGAGCCCGCGCGGCGGTCGTTGCAACGGTGGCCGTGATCCTGCTCATCCTGACCTCGGTCTGGCGCAAGGCGTTGGAGATCAAATACGAAAGCTGGCGCGCGATCCACGATCTGTTGGCCGTCCTGATCGCCGCGATGGCGCTCTACCACATGTTCAACGTCAACTACCACATGTCCAATCCGCTGCAGCGGGGCTTCTGGGCGTTGATGGCGGTGATCTGGGCAGGCATGATGCTCTACATACGGGTGATCAAGCCCTGGATCATGCTTCAACACCCCTACGAGCTCAAAGAGGTCATCGAGGAACGCGGCAGCTCCTGGACGCTGACGCTCGAGCCGGTCGGGCACAAAGGTCTGACGTTCATGCCGGGTCAGGTTGCCTGGCTGACCGTGCAGCGCTCCCCCTTCTCCATCCGCCAGCACCCCTTCTCCTTCTCCTCCAGTGCGGAGCACCCGGAACAGCTTCAGTTCACCATCCGAGAGTTGGGAGATTTCACCGCTACCGTCAAAGATCTCCCAATCGGTGAGCGCGTCTACATCGACGGCCCCTACGGGACCTTTGACATCGATCAGCACGCGGCGCCGGGCTATGTGTTCCTGGCCGGCGGCATCGGCTCCGCGCCCATCATGAGCATGCTGCGCACCTTAGCGGACCGTGGCGATACACGCCCGCTCTACTTCTTCTACGGCAACCAGACCTGGGAGAGCATCATCTACCGGGAGGAACTCGAGAGCCTGGAAGAGAAGCTCGATCTCCGGCTCGTGCACGTTCTGGAAAGGCCGCCGGAGGAGTGGACAGGGGAGACGGGCTTCGTCAATACGGAGGTCCTGGCGCGCCACCTGCCGGAGGACCGTGCGGCGTTCGTCTACTTCATCTGCGGGCCGCTGCCGATGATCGCTGCCGTGGAGCGGTCGTTAGAGAAGCTCCACGTCCCTATCAGCCATGTCCATTCCGAACAGTACGACATGGCATGAGTAAGAATATTTGGGCTGCGGTGCAAAGCACCGCAGCCCAAAAGATGGATTCAGCAGGAGTCGAGATAAGGAGAGTCGCATGGAAGAAATAGTTGCCAAACGATTGGTCGCAC
>JAVEWB010000209.1:0-4723 GCA_034004765.1 Anaerolineae bacterium | reverse complement strand
CAGCCGCCAGGGCCAACTCCTGATTACGGCCCCCACGCCCCGTCCCCCGCACGGTGACGGTGGTCTCGCCCCCCAGAACCAGGCAGGCCGGCGGGGACAACGGGTCGCCGTGCGCCAGGATGCCTCTCGCCAGTCCGGCGGCCACCCTGGCGACCTCCCGCGCTTCCCCCTCCATAAATGTGGTGAGCAGCAGTGTATGGTAGCCAAGCCGGGCAGCCTCCGCTGCCGCGGCCTGTGCTGCTAACCGATTGGAACCGATGATCCGGGTAACGACGCGTGCAAAGAGAGGGTCCCCCGGCTTGGGAGTTTCCGCACAGGCACCCGCCATCCCATGGCGCAGATGCTGCACGATGCTCCCTGGGGCCTCTTCTAAAAGGCCGTAACGCTGCAGAATCTGCCAGGCATCGGCATACGTTGTGGTATCGGGCACCGTAGGGCCGGAAGCGATGACATCCAGCGGATCCCCCACCACATCCGAAAGCACCAGGGAGAGCAGCTCAGCCGGTGCAGCCAGCCGCGCCAACTGTCCGCCTTTGAGCTGCGAGAGATGCTTGCGAATGGTGTTGATCTCGCCGATCGCAGCGCCGGATCGCAGCAGGTGATCGGTGAGCATTTGAAGGTCCGCCAGAGAGATCCCTTGAACCGGCAGGGGCAGCAGCGCCGATGCACCTCCCGAGATGAGCACCACGACCAGGTCATCGGCAGTCACCCCGGCCAGCAGCCGGGCAATGGCCTCTGCACCGCGCTGTCCCGCCTCGTCGGGCACAGGATGCCCGGCCTCCACCACTTTCACGCCGGCCGGCAGATGGACCTGCGCGGCATGGCCGTATTTGGTCACCACAATTCCGGCCGTCAGATAGGGTCCCAGGGTCCCGGCAGCAGCCTCAGCCATCGGGACGGACGCCTTCCCCACGCCGATCAAAAAGACACGGTGCATCCGTGCCAAAGGCCATGACCGATCACCGGCCACCAGCGTGCTTCCCTCAAGGGACAGAGAACGCCGCACAGCCGCTGCCGGATCCACAGCTTGCAACGCCGCAGTTTGAATGTGCATCAAGTCATCATGGAGATTCATCCGCGTTCCTCCTTTGATTTACGCCCGTCTGCCCGGGGGTGAGGTTCGTCTTCTCACTTCCGCAGCACCGTCAAAGCGTGTGTAGCCGCCTGCTCCGGCGTCGTGCCGCCCCCCTTCAGAAGAAGCTCCAGCCCGGCCTGCAGCGCGCGCTTGACCGGCTGCGCCTGCGCTGGCGGAACAAGGGGGTCGGCAGCTTGCATCAATTGCGCCAGAAATTCGGCCTCTTCCGGCGTGAGCGACCACAGTGCAACAGCATCACGATTAGCGGGCAGCAGTCTAACCGAACGAGACAACTCTGCCACACGCTCCGCATCCGTGAGCCAGTCGGCAAGCTCACGCGCAGCTTCCTGGCGGGCCAGATCGTTCGTGACAAGGGCAAAAGACCACGTCTCCGCCAGACTGATAGGATCTCCATCCCGCGTGGGTATCCACCCCGGCAGGCCAACCCTGGTAGTCTCCGTCCAATACGTCTCTGCCGGCACAATGCTCAGAGTACCCTGTCGTTGACGATAGGCCTCCCAACAGGCGTCTGCATCTTTGAGGGTAAGCACACGAGCAGCATCAAGCGACTCAAATTCCAACATCGCCGCAAAAAAACGATACAACTCCTCAAGGGCTCCCCTTTCGAGCATGGGGCTGCCCTGTTCATCCACTATCGTTTTATTGGAGGCCAGGTACATAGCAAGGAGCGCGTCGTCAGCCTGACCATCCGCAGGGCCCGCGGGGAACAGCAATGTATAGCCTTCACTCAACACACCTGTCCAGGAGAACGGCCTCGTTGTCGAAACTCGAGCGGTATAGACCGTTTGTTCCATCTGGGCCAGGAAAGGGACCCCATAGGACAGGTCATCAAACTGCGTGCTCTGATCGGCAAAAGAGAAGAAACGACTTGCCTCTGCATCCGCCGCAGGTAGAGGCTGAATGATCTTATCGTTGAAAGCCGTGCGCAAATCTGCCGACCCAAGGATGACCAGGTCGGGAAGCACGGAGGGCGCAACAAAGTAGGCCGTGCTCAGTAAGTCGTAAAGTCCACCCGTCCCTGAGGCTTGCTTTACCAGGACTTCAACCTGAACATCGCGGTTGTGTGCTGTGAAATCGGCGATTTGCTCCAAGAGCAGTGCCCCCCCTGTCGTTTCATCATAAGGATTCAGAAAATCCGGCACCCAGAGGGTAAGCGTGATCAGGCCTTGGGATGAAGTCGGCGTGGCAGTCAGTGTCGGCGCAGGGAGTGACTGCGTAGGGGACGGCTCAGGGGAAGAAACGGGGGACACAGTCGGCGTCAGGGGAACCGCCGTGCAGCCGAGCAGTAAACTCATAAGGCAGAGCCCCGAAACGAAAAACTTACTTATCTTCATCGCTACCTCCAACCTTCTTTCGGCTACTCTGTGAGCGCGTTCTGGAGAGCCGGATAAATCGGACGGGCACGGAAGTCCGGCGTGACGAAGGAGAAGTTATCCTGATAGTTGTGCAGGACTGCCGGAGTGCGAAACACCCACATCGCCACGACGGGACACCAGGGCCAGTTGTGCTGAGCCCACTCATAAGCCTGCAAAGTATAGGTGGCCCGCTGGGCAGGCTTGACCGCCCAAGACCAGCGCGGATGGTCGTTCCAGCCAGATTCAGTCACATAAATCTCCTTTGCCTCATCCCCATAACGCACCATCATCTCCCGCAGCAGTTCCACCCGCCGAAAATTCAACAGCGTCGCGTCCGGCGGCGTCTCCGGCGGGAAGACCAATCCGTACGCGTGGGCGGCTAACGCATCGAAGTAGGGAGCGGCACCAGCCTGATACATCCCCTCAAGATAAAGCAAATCATTGAGTCCGGCAGCACTACCCACCGGCTCCAACGTCGGCGCCAGCGCCCCCGCCAGGACAAGGATCTCTGGATTAGCCGCGTGCGCTGCAGGGTACACAACACGCAGCAGTTCCGTATAACCGGCCGGATCAACGGGGCGGAACCCCCATTCAAAACTGAGATTAGGCTCATTCCAGATGATGATCTGCCCTACCGACTCTTCGTACCGGCTGACAAACGCAGCCACAAACGCCGCAAAATCCTGATAATGCGCTTCATCCAAATAAGTCGAGGTCGTCTCCTGCTCATCAGGGTCAGGGCGGGCCCAATCGGGAACCATTCCCAGGCGCGCAATCACCCGCACGCCCTGATTACGAGCATGACGCATGATCAAATCGCTCTGCTCCCAATCGTACCGTCCTGGATCGTGCTCAATATAGGCCCACGGGAAATACTCAACGGTCCACAAGGCCCCCATCTCACGCACCATGACCAGTGTGCGTTGAATCTTCCATTCCTCGACCTCATCGGTGAAACGGGTGTGAACACCGACCTTAGGGTTACGGGTCTGCACCTCCTGTTGAGGGCCCATCACCACCAGCACACCGGGAGGCCGGAGCGCCACAAGCAGAAGAAGCACCAGGCCAGCCCACGGCATGACCCGCAGAAATGTGGGCAATCCCTGCTTCACAGCCCAGTTCCGAAAGTCATTCATCGAGCATCCACAGCATTCCCTTTTATCACACCGGCTCCTCCTATCGCCATGCTGAGATCCCTCACTTCGTTCAGGATGACGTCAGGCCAGAGTATTATACCTGCCCCCTTCGCAAAGCCAAAGCCTCACTACTGCTACCATGACTTTTTTCCCATTGTCTTTCTGTCTCACAGCGAGTAAAATAATAGTATGGTTAGAATGCGCCAAATAAATAATATAGAAATATTAAAAATAAATTTAATACAAAGTATGAATTCGCTCTTACCGGGCAAGCCGGCCCAGCGAAAGATGGCCCCTGTCCCGCGGCGGTTCGAGCCTGAACCGGGGAGTTCGCCGCGGCAGTCGGCTGTTCTGGTACCCCTTGCCGCAGAAGGCCCCCATATCTCCGTATTGTTGACCGTGCGGCAATTTCAGCTTCATTACCACAGCGGCGAGATCAGCTTTCCGGGCGGCACCGTCGAGCCGGGCGATGGGGACTTTTCTCAGACAGCGCTGCGTGAAGCCAGCGAAGAGATTGGCCTTCCCGCAGAGGCAGTGCAAATACTGGGAGCCTTGACCCCGCTGTATATATCACCCAGCCATCATCTCGTACATCCTATCTTAGGATGGATTTCTAAAAAACCACCGCTGACTCCTAATCCCGCAGAAGTCGCCCAAATTATAGAGGCCCCACTAACCTTATTCTTAAACGCCAAGACAGTGCAGCGACGGGTGTGGATCCGACACGGAAAACCGTTGATCGTGCCCTGTTACCAGATCAATGGACATTGTATTTGGGGTGCAACGGCCATGATTTTGAGCGAGCTATTGGCATTGACAAGTCAGGCTATGGAGAGGGTACACAATGAATTTTAGCTTCCCCAGTTTCACACCACGCGTCAAAGAATTTGACAGCTTTTGGAATCAGCTCGGTGAATTCTTGCCGTTATCTTCCGCGGCGGAACAACCCATCATGCAACCTGAGACTGCTCCGGAGACACTCGAAGAACCCTTGCTGCGCTCTTTGCACCGGCTGCTGCCATCCGCCCGCGTCTCAATCAGCCCAGCCGATCTTTACGCTCACACCGGCGGGGATACCTATCCAGGATACCTGTACCGGCAAAATGGGAAATACCTTCCTCAAGCCGTGGTTTTTC
>JAVEWB010000208.1:0-4724 GCA_034004765.1 Anaerolineae bacterium | reverse complement strand
CGAAGAGGATGCAGAAGCTGCGCCTACGGTCATTACCGTAGATTACGATAACGAGGATCTGGATTCCAGCACCACCAGTTCCGATACGGCCTACATCAAATTGGAGGGCGACACGGCCACGGTGGACGGGAGCGGCGCTGCGGTCGACGGCACAATCGTCACCATCACCGCCGCCGGTACGTATGACATCAGCGGCACCCTGAACGACGGTCAGATCGTCGTCAATGCGGCCGATGGCGATAAGGTCGTGCTCGTCCTGGACGGAGCCGATATCACGTATGCCACCGGCGCGCCCATTTACGTCACCAGTGCGGACAAGGTCGTGATCACCTTAGCCGACGGGACAGAGAATTCCGTAACCGACGGGACGGCTTACGTCTTCGAGGATGCGGAATCGGATGAGCCCAACGCAGCCATCTTCAGCAAAGACGATCTCACCATCAACGGCGAGGGTTCGCTCACGGTCAATGCGAACTACAACAACGGCATCGTGAGCAAGGATGACCTCAAGATCACGGGCGGCACGATCACCATCAACGCCGTGAACGATGGCATCAAAGGCCGGGATTCCATTGCGATCAAGGACGGCGTCATCACGGTCACCGCAGGCAGCGACGGCTTGCAGGCTAATAATGACGAGGACGCGGAAAAGGGATATATCGCCATCGAGGGCGGCACGCTGGCCATCACCTCCGGATTGGACGGCATTCAGGCAGAGACCAATCTTTCGGTCAGCGGCGGGACAATCACCATCGTCTCAGGCGGTGGCAGCGTCAACAGCAGCAGCGGAACTAACTGGGGCTGTCAACAGCCGGGGGCGGTTGCCACCGACGACAGCACGGTCGAGAGCATTAAAGGGCTGAAGGCCGGCGTCGCTCTCGCCATCACGGGCGGCGTTTTGAACATCGACTCTGCCGATGATGCGATCCATTCGAATGACAGCGTGACGGTAAGCGGAGGGGAAATCGCCATCGCCTCCGGAGATGACGGGATCCACGCAAATACAACCCTGGAGATCAACGGCGGAGAGGTGACCATCAGCAAATCCTACGAGGGCATCGAAAGCGCCACAATCACGATCAACGACGGGACGATTCACATCACGGCGAGCGATGATGGGGTCAACGTTGCCGGCGGGAATGACGGCTCTGCTATCAACGGTCGCCCGGGGCAGAACGAATTCACCGCTTCGGGAGCCTATCATCTTTACATCAACGGCGGATATCTCTACGTCGATGCCAGTGGCGACGGACTCGACAGCAACGGTCCGGCCGACATGACGGGAGGGGTCGTTCTCGTCAACGGGCCTACCAATAACGGCAACGGGGCTATGGATTACATGAGCGCGTTCAATATCACCGGTGGACTTCTGGTTGCTGTAGGCAGTTCCGGCATGGCCCAGGCTCCCAGCAGCACATCGACTCAGTATTCGATGATACACAACTTCGACTCCGTCCAGGCAGCCGGGACGATGGTCCACATCGCGTCCGAGGGCGGCGAAGATATCCTCACCTTCGTGCCGACAAAGGAGTACCAGTCCGTGGTGGTATCCTCGCCCGATCTTGAAAACGGCGCGACCTATACGCTATACTCCGGCGGCAGCTCGACCGGTACGGTGACCGACGGACTCTATTCCGATGGGACCTATACGGCAGGCGCCGAAGTGGCCAGCTTTACGATTTTCAGCATCGTCACGAGTTCGGGAGCAGCAGGCGGCGGTTTTGGTGGCGGCGGCAGGCCCGGTGGCGGCAGGCCAGGCGGTGGTGGCGGTGGTGCCATGCCCCCCGGAGGCGGGCAGCCCATCCAGTGATACAGGGGAAATCTCAATACTGTGACAAGAAAATTTCAGGGACTTGGGTGCGGGGAAATCGCACCCAAGTTTTCTGTTCTGCAGGGGCATCCTCCTATTGCAAGCGTCATACATAGGGTATAATAAAGTTACGAGACATTCAGCCTGGCTGCGGCACCCGCGTTTTCCATAGGAGGGTATCGATGGCTTATAGCATAACCCCATCCGATGATGGAAAGTACATCATCATGAAAGTCACGGGCAACTTCAACCGCCAACTGGCCATGCAGTACAACCTGGAATCTCACACGTTAGGGAAAAGTCTGGGAATCAACCGCTATCTGGTAGACTTGACCGAAGCCAGGAATCTGAATACCACGGTCGAGGACTACGAGTTTGCTTACAAAGACATGAAGACGCCGGAGATCGATCGGACGGCAATTGTGGCCGTCATGGTCAGCCCAGGCGATCACTCCCACGACTTCATCGAGACCGTGGCCCGGAATGCCGGGCTGAACACGAGGCTCTTTACCGACCGCGACCTCGCCATCCGCCATCTGCTGCAAGCTGGATGAATTAATTGGCAAGGCCCAACAGTATGGCCTAACAGCCGGAAGATTTGAGAAACTGCTATATGCCGACTAAACCTCATTTGCATCATTCTCGACAATGGGGCAGGGAACACATCTTACGGAGACTATGACGAACAGCAAGGTGGCCAAGAAAGCCGTGCGCTATTATGAAGGCCGAATTATCAGAAGTTCGCGTTAGACTGAATAAGTTCAATGACTTGCTCAACGATATATACGGCAGAAAAATATGGCTCGGGCAGGTCCTGGTAAAGACCGGAGTTTCCTCGAAGCAAATCCGTACTTGGAAAGAAGATCCCTACTGGCTACTTGGATTTCTAAATAACCTTGAGCGTCGGTTAATCACCGATTTACAAAAAGTTTTCGCAAATGATGAAATTGAGGCTTTTAGACGTTGGTATGGATTTGATCAAGAAGAATACTTAAAAGTTCCCCCTGCTGCCCAAAGGACAAATGAAGACACGAAGTACCTCAAAACTTTGGAGGGGCAGAAGATGTTTGAGACGGCAGTATCATTCGCAGCGCAAACTGCCCATTATATATATGCTGAGTTCCAAAATACGAGATACGTGTGGGATGGGAACATCTGGTTTGAGGATGGCTCTTTCGTTGAGCCGCCGCAGAGCATATCTAGAAAACTCGATCAGTTACTGAGCTCTGAGATAGAAAGTGACGATGAAAACATTACAGACACGGAGATCCTCTTAGCTCGTGCTCAACATGCACGTGACTCAACCCAATATGAAAGAGCCATTGCATTAACACACCGGGTACTCGCTCTGGACCCAAAAACCTATAGTGCTTTAGCAATTCTGTCTTCAACACTAAGAGCCCAAGGTAAGCCAGAAGAAGCACTTCGAGAAACAGCAGAGTTCGAGGATGTCCTCTATCCCCCATTGCAGAGTTCCCGTGCTGCAGCATTGTGCGATCTAGGCGAATGGAGAAAGGCAAAGAAGGTTGTTGGGCGTATTCTAGCACTCAAAGGTGGTAGTGAAGAAACGTTCAGTGTTGTGCATCGTATCAAATCAGAGAGGCCAGACTTATACAAAGATTAACGATCGTTCCACAAAGCTATTATCTTATTCCAAAGGAGCCTCTTTGTCTTCCTTCATCGGGCATACACTGACCAGCATTGGCATCGCCACGACCACGCAGCGACCGGAGAAGCCCACAGCCCTCTCCGTGCTCTGGCTCGGATGGCTCTGCTTCATCGGGCTGGCCCCCGATATGGATTATTTCGTCCCGCCGCTGTACGCGCTCCGCGCCTCGCTGGAGGATGGCGTGCGCATCACCCACTCCGTCGTCGGAGCGCTGTTCTTTCCGCTGCTCACGCTCCTGGTGCTCTCCAGGCTGCGCCTCAAACAGGAGACCCTGCGTCTCTACAGCATCCAGGCATGTCTGGTCGGGCTCTCGCACATCGTCATGGATCTGCTGGTGGGCGTGTGGCCGCTGCCGCTGCTCTGGCCCTTCACTTCACACCTCTTCAAGCTGCCCTTCGGCATCCTGCCCAGCGCCCCGTCGTTCCACCTCGAAAACCCCTACATGTACCGTAATGTGACGATGGAAGTGGGGATCTTCGTCCCTCTCTACGCAGGGATCTATGTCATGCGCTACACCCATCTGCCCCGCTGGGCCCGGGTCACCTGCATGAGTGTGCTCTGGGCCTGCTCGGCAGGATTCATGGCCTGGGCCTACACGCTTCCTCGCTAACGCATTCCACAATTAGAACGCAAGAAACGGATAGCCTACCGGATAGGCAGGCTTTATAATACAGAGCATAAAGTACTGCTCAACCATTTGCCGTTAATCTGCGGAATCTGTGTAATCTGCGGATAAATACATAATCCACAGATTTCGTACCACAGATTTCGCAGATTACACAGATGATACGAGTTATAGAATGAGGCTATGATGGAACAGAGGAATAAGATTACATTTTTGACCGATGACGCCCGCTGGGAAGCGCTCGTCCGGCGCGAGCCGCAGGCGGTGGACAGCTTCGTGTACGGCGTCGTGACCACTGGCATCTACTGCCGCCCGACGTGTGCCTCGCGCATCCCCAAGCGCGAGAACGTACGCTTCTTCGACTCCTGGCAGGAGGCCGAACGGGCGGGCTTCCGCCCCTGCAAGCGCTGTATGCCGAACCGACCGGAAGCAGAAACCACACAGGCTGAGGCAATCCTGCGCGCGTGCAAGCTCATCGACGTCGCAGAGACGCCGCCCTCGCTGAACGATCTGGCCGCAGCCGCGGGGCTCAGCCCTTTCCATTTCCACCGCCTGTTCAAGAAGATCGTAGGGAGCACACCCAAGCAGTACGCGATAGAGAAGCGGGCGGAGCGGATGCG
>JAVEWB010000207.1:0-4741 GCA_034004765.1 Anaerolineae bacterium | reverse complement strand
CAATGATTTGCGGAGGGGCGTCAGCTAGAGTAACACTCCTTTGTTCCATCACTGTCAGTACTTGCATCTGATGCTCTCCTCTTGAGTTCCATTATATGGAAGATGCTACGGTAAATTCGAATAAAGAACCGTCCTAACTACCAAATCTGGCAGACAGAACGGTCTTTACATGTTTGCCTCTGCAAAACACCCGCTTTAACCGAAGTGCATTCTATGGGGTTCCTTTTATCGAATAAGTGCGACTTCGTGCTAGATGCACTTTTTCTGCCTCGCCTGTTTTTACTTCAATACTTCCATAAGTTTGGCTACAACGATGAGGATGAAGCCAATCAGTAGGGGCACGATGCCGATTTTCAAGAGCCGGCCTAAGGCATGGGCGAAGTTGCTTTCAGCATTGGCGATGACTTCTTTTTGAACCAGCAGCGCCAGTAGGGTGATAATGCCGATCAAAGCAAATGACCCTGCGATGGCCACAGTGGTTACTGTTGTAGTGGTCACGGTCGATACCATGATATTTTTCCCTCCCTTATTTGAACCTTATGATCTTGCTGGTATGCTTGAACAGGGCCTCGGCGCTTATTCTAGATTCTGTTGTGTGCCAAACATCCAACTTAATCATAACCGATTTATGGTTAAAAATACTTAACAAAGTGTTAAAGTATGGTGACAACGCGAGTTCGACCGTGCCTTAGAAAAGCCTGAGGCTCTGATCTTAGATCAGAGCCTCAGAGCATTCCGCATCGACGGACCGGGACTGCTTCGATCACTCCCGGACGCGACAAGGGGATCCAACGCTATTTATCTTTGTCCTTGTCTTTGTCCTTATCGTCCTTTTCTTTATCGTTCTGCGCCTGTTCGGGATGTTCAGGATGTTCAGGATGTTCGGGGTGCACAGGATGTTCGGGATCAACAGGCACTTCAGACTCAGGGAGCGGGGTAGCGCCTTCCGGTAGGAATGATGAAGGAGGGAGGGTGGGTAAGAATACCGCTGTGGGTGCAGGGCGTGGTGTGGGAGTGGGAAGAGGTGTAGGGGTAGGTATGAGGGTTGCGGTTGCCGTAGCGGTGGGTGTGGATGTCGGGGTAGAGGTCGCGGTAGGAGTAGGAGTCAGGAAAGCGTTATCCAGATGCAGTGCCGCGACGTCACCACCCAGGCTGTCGTAGGCGGCTGCGGATGCCAGAAAAATTCCTGTCAAAGATACTTCGATCCCTGGGCGTTCGTCTTCCAGGGATTGCAGGACGGTAAGCTGCTGCGCAAGATGTTGTAGGGTCTCCGGCTCATCCCAGGTCTCTGGCGTTTGCGCAACACTTGTATAAAAAGTCTCCAGATCCTGGATGAGCTCTTCCGGCACAGGCCTTTGAGCCTCTAAAAGCTGATCCATCTCCCGGATGCGCTGATCGAGGATGCGAAGCTGAATCTCGGGCTTTTGCGCTTCCGGTGCCAGAGCCAACCAAGTGGACTCCAGGCTTCGTTTGGCCGGATAAAGCGTGGATCCGGGGAGAATGGAGGGGGTCGCCAGTGAGATCCCCGCAGCGCCGAATACCAGGACAAAGGCTATAACCGCTGCAAAACTTTGCAGCGTGAACGCTTTGAAATTGAAAATGGAGCGGAGCAGCGGCGCACGTTGCGCACGAGGCTGCGAGACTGCTGCAGCACGATCCATCGCTTTCCCCCAAATGCGTTGGCGTGCCTCTGGGGAGAGCGTGCCGTAGCGCAAGAGCTCTAGCTGTGCGATCGTGTTTTCGAGATCGCGTGGGTAGGTTTGGTTAGCGTTTTTCATTTCCGGCTTCACTTTTATCGAATGCGCTGCGATGGGCCAGCACTCTACGCAGTTTCTCCAGGGCCCGGTGCAGCATACTCTTGACCGCGTTGGAGCTCCGTTGCAGAGTTTGGGCAATCTCTTGATTGTCCAGCCCCGCCGCAAAGCGGAGCACTACCACTTCACGCTCTGTCGAAGTCAAATATTCCATAGCACGCAAAACTTCTTCATGTCTGAATTGATCTTCTGGTGCATCGCTAATAAAAAACTCTTCGGCTTCTTGTGAGAGTTCTACCTCTTGTTGTTCGCGATGCTTTGACTTCCGCCAGTGATCCACCAGGCGGGCGTGGGCAATGCGGAACAACCAGGCCTCGAAGGGAACCCCCAGATCCTCATAGCTCTTTATCGACGTGATCACGCTTGCAAAAACTTCCGCGGTTAAATCCTCCGCTGTCTCGTGATGGCCGGTACGGTAGAACATATACCGATAGACGGCATCTACGTAATGTTCATAGAGCCTGCCCAGGGCTTCGCGCTCACCCTGCCGGGCTTTCTCAAGGATAAACTGTTCACTCATTTTTAGGACACCTGTAAGATTCCTCTTGCTGTGTCCTGATTATATTATCGTTCTTGCATCTCGTCCAGATACGCGCAACTGTCCAGAAATCCCGATCTAGTACTAACGTACTATTTTTGGTATGAAAGTCTAACCAAAAAACCCAAAAATCAGACAAATTCGACGTTACCAATGCCTCTCCGGAAACGATTATATAGATAGAGAAAGGTTAGGAATAGATAGAATTTTGCAGTCACCGGCAAGCGACGAGGGTGCATCTGGATGGGAGAATGGACATGAGCATGAAACTGCAGCAGGATAAAAAAGGTCAGACAATGGTAGAATTTGCGCTAATTCTGCCGCTTTTACTCTTCGTACTCTTCGGTTTGATCGAATTTGGGCGCATTTTCTTCATCTATAGCAACCTTTTTAACGCCGCGCGGGAGGGGAGCCGCTATGGGGTCACCAGCCCCCGTGATTATAACGGCATTGCACTCAAGACACGCGAGTCCATCGTTGCAGTCCCTACCGGTGATGTCTATGTTTGGGTTTGGTATGACCAGGGTCCCGGCGACTCCAAACAAATTACTAACCCTGAGCAGGTCGCTGTCGGTGATCGTGTCGTTGTTTACCTCGATCATGTGGTCAAGCCGCTTACGCCCCTGTTCGAGCCTGTCTTTCGTAATTTGAAGCTTCAGACCACGGCTGCTCGCACGATTCAGAGCCTGGGAACAGTCGTGAGTTCTGGCCCTGGGGTCGCACCGCCGCCCTCCGCCGGAGGACCCGTGGTGGTGACGACAAATACGCCGACCCCTACAACAACGGCCACTCCGGGGGCGATCTCTACTTCTACTCCTACTCCTGCGCTTCCCACGCCTACACCGACCTTCGGGCCTACCCTGACGCCCTCTCCTACATTGCCCCCGGATTCTATTGTTATTTCCGAGCCCCTCATGCCCGGCGCTACCACCGTGGCAGGCACAGCGCAGCCCGGTGCCACACTTACCCTGCGGGTCGTGCAGACCGGGCTGAAGCGCACGGCTACCGTGGATTCCAACGGCCAGTTCGTCTTTGATGGCCTTCCGGCACTGGTTGGCGGGTACACAGTGGTGATACAGGGATACGGGCTGCAGGATACGGCGGTAGTCGCTACTCCGACATTGACACCCACGCCGACCGCGACACCCAATGCCGATCCTTACCTGGTGCTCGAGCCGGCATGCACCAACGTGGACCGACCGACGATCATCGTCCGAGGCTACAACTGGCCCACCAACAGCACGGTCAAGCAGTTGGCGGTTTATTGGGATGGTGCCGTACAAGGGACCTTCAAACCTGCTTCTTCCTTCACCTATCAGTTCACGGTTGGTGTTACCTCTGGCCAGCATACGATCAAGGTGCGTACTGAGGATAATCAAGGTAACGAGGTCGGATCTTCTGCCGGCGGCGCATCCGTAACGATGCAGTTTGTCCGTCCTTGTGAAAAAGTCACCGCACCGATTGGCCCGACGGTGGCACCTAACGATTTGCCTGATCTGGTGATGCCTTCCCTCACACTGAACAGTGTGACGACGGATACGCTGGGAACCTACGAGATGCTGCGGCTCAATGCAGCGGTCGCCAATACCGGGACGGTCGATGTGACCTCCCTCTTCTGGGTCGACCTCTATTTGGATCCCACCTCGGATGTTCCGCTCGCCGAGCAGTCGAGTATCGATTACGTGGCGATCAATGGCCTGTCCGCCGGCTCCGCGATCAGCTTCACCATGTATGTACCAGGCGACAAACTGACTGCGATGGGTTCCCATACGCTGGTAGCTCTTGCAGACACCTGGGACCAGACGGTCGAGCTATCCGAGGACAACAATACCAGTACACCTTTGACCATCACCATCAATGTTCAAAATCCGATGCCTACGCCCACTCCCACTCCCCAGACGCCCGTTGGAAATCCGGGCAGCCTTGAGGGACGCACCTACATTTACATTGAGGATCAGCTTCAGAGCCTGGGCAGCGTCAGCGTCTACATCTATGACGGCGACCAGCGGTTGGTGGGCTCTGCGATTTCCAATGAAAATGGCTTCTACCAGGTTGCCGATCTGCCTGCCGGGACTTACCTGGCGGTGGGGCAGGTCCGCATGGGAGATGCGATCTATCACGATCAACTGACGGTAACGATCCTGGAAGACAAAGTGACCGTCGGCGCAGATCTGGTTCTCGAAGGGATTGGGCAATGAAAGCGCAGCGTTTGTTCGGTATCGTGTGTCTTCTCCTCCTGGCACCGGCTGTTGTGGTGCTGGCTGAGGATTTCCCCTGGCCGGGGGGTATGCAGCCGGTGCGTGTCTCCCCGTACGAGGAAGCGCGGCGTCCCAGCCTTGCCCTGGCATCGGGCAGAACTGCGCTGGCCTGGTACGGCGCAGGGGCTCAT
>JAVEWB010000206.1:0-4748 GCA_034004765.1 Anaerolineae bacterium | reverse complement strand
GCAGTTAGTGGGAACGTATGAAACGGCCTCCCTGTCGCGGCTGGAACTCATCGCCAAAATGATCGGCCGAACCCTGACCGAGTTCGACGACATGATCAAGATCAAGCTCGAAAGCGGCAAGCACATCGAAAGCGAGTCGCTGCTGCAGGCCGAAGGACTGGGCCGCACCGGTGATATCGAGCCCTTCGACCTGGAACTGCACGCCGGAGAGGTGGTGGGTCTCGCCGGCCTGTTGGGATCGGGGCGGACGGAGATCGCGGAGCTTCTGTTCGGCGTCGATAAACCTGACAGTGGCTCGATCACGATGAATGGGAGGCCGGTCAAGGATTTCTCCCCTCTCGAGTCGATCAAGCGGGGGGTGGCGCTCTGCCCTGAGGACCGCAAAGCCGAAGGGATTGTGGATGACCTGACCGTGAGGGAAAACATCGTCCTGGCCATGCAGGCCAGTCGAGGCTGGTTCAAATACCTGAGCGAGCCGCAGCAATACGAGATTGCCGAGCGGTATATTCATCTGTTGAACATCGCGACCCCTTCACCCGATCAACCTGTCAAGAACCTGAGCGGCGGCAACCAGCAGAAGGTTATCCTGGCCCGCTGGCTGGCTACCAATCCCCAGATCTTGATCCTGGATGAGCCCACCCGGGGGATCGATGTAGGAGCGAAAGCCGAAATTCAGCGGCTGGTGCTCTCGCTGGCCGAGGAAGGCCGATCCTGTGTGTTCATCTCTTCCGAGTTGGATGAAGTGCTGCGTACCAGCCACCGCATCGTTGTGCTGCGAGATCGGGAAAAGGTCGCCGAATTCTCCGGCGAAGTGGATGAGCATACCATGATGCAAGCAATGGCAGGGAGTGAGGCATGACACCATCGAAAGTTTCTTTTACCTGGAAGAAGGTCACAGAGAGCAAGCTCTTCTTCCCACTTGTGGCTCTGGCGCTGATCCTGCTCTTTGACCTCGTTTTTGTGCCCGGTTTCTTCAAGCTTGAGTCGAAAGAGGGCCACCTGTACGGGAGCCTGGTCGACATCCTGCGCAACGGCTCGTGTATTATGGTGCTGGGCATCGGCATGACGCTGGTGATCGCCAGCGGCGGAGGTGGGGTAGATCTCTCCGTGGGGGCCATCATGGCCATCTCGGCCTCGGTGGCCGCCATCATGATGAACCCGGTCATCATTGGCATGGAACTGCCGCCGGATCTCATGAAGTTCATCAACGATCCCAACTTCACCTATGCACCGCTGTGGCAGGTCATTGTGGTGACGCTGCTCGTCGCCACACTCTGCGGCGCGTGGAACGGCGTGATCGTGGCCTATGGAAATATCCAGCCGATGGTCGCCACGTTGATCTTGATGATCGCCGGCCGCGGCATTGCCCAGCTCATCACGAACGGCGTGCGGATTCAGATCTTCTATGAGCCTTATGCTTACCTGGGAAACGGTTGGATCATTTTACCCTTCTCGCTCTACATCGTGGCTTTCATCTTTGCACTTGCCTGGCTGATGACGCGAAAAACGGCGATTGGCCTGTTCATCGAAGCGGTGGGCGTCCGCTCCCGATCGAGCTTCTTCAGCGGTATCGATGAGAAGAAGATCAAGCTGCTGGTCTACATGTTCTGTGGCTTCTGTGCCGGGATAGCCGGCCTGATCGCCAGTTCGAACATCCGAACCTCGGACGCGAATAACATCGGCATGAACTATGAATTGGACGCGATCCTGGCGGTCGTCATCGGCGGTACCTCCATGGCGGGAGGGCGGTTCTCTCTCCTGGCCAGTGTGATCGGGGCCCTGGTCATCCAGGCCACAACGACCTCCATGTATGCGATCGGCGTCCCGGCAAATGCCGTCCTGGCGATCAAAGGGCTGGTCGTGATCTTCGTCATTCTCTTGTACTCGGATCAGGTACGCGGTTTTGTCCAAAAGTTTGCCGCGCAGAAAGGAGCTTAGCCATGACGCAGAGGATAGGCACCTTTATCTCTCATAACCGTAAATTTCTTCCGCTTGCGGCGACGATCACGCTGTTCTTCCTCGCCTACGGACTCGGAGCGACCTTCTACCCGGGCATGCGGGACCCACAAATATTCCTCAACTTATTCCGCACCAGTCCGTTTTTGCTGATCAGTGCGGTCGGCATGACCTTTGTCATTCTGACCGGCGGTATCGATCTTTCGGTGAGCGGTGTGGTGGCGTTGACCACGGTCGCCTCGGCTGCGCTGCTGCGGACCGGGAAGTGGGACCCGTGGGTTGTGATGGGACTCATGCTGCTCATGGGGATGGCTTTTGGCGTGCTCATAGGCGCTTTCATCACCTATCTGAAGGTGCAGCCGTTCATTGCCACGCTGGCCGGCATGTGGGTGGCCCGTGGGTTATGTTTCTTCATCAGTGATGACGCGATCCCCATCGACGACCGGATTTATCGCATCTTGGGGCAGACGAAGCTTCTGATCCCCGGCCTTGCTGATCCCGTTACGAAACAGGGTGATTTTATCTCTCTTCTTGTCGTGCTGGAGTTTATCGTCCTGGCGGCAGCCATCTATCTGGCCCACTACACGCGGTTTGGCCGCACCGTCTACGCCATCGGCGGCAATGAGCAGTCGGCGCGTTTGATGGGGCTGCCGGTGAACGCGACCAAAATGCTGGTGTACACGCTCAACGGCTTCTGCTCGGCGCTGGCCGGCATTACACTGTCCATCTACGTGATGTCCGGTCATGGTCTGTATGCGCGCGGTTTCGAGATGAGCGTGATTGCTTCGGTGGTGATCGGCGGGACGATGCTGACCGGCGGCGTCGGCTACGTGTTTGGGACGCTGTTCGGTGTGCTTGTGACCGGCATTATCCAGACACTGATTCAGTTCAACGGACAGCTCAGCTCCTGGTGGACGAACATCGTCGTCGGCATCCTGATGCTGATCTTCATCGGCATACAGAGCTTTTTGGCGGCGCGGAAGAGCCGCCACGTGTCGGGCAAGGAGGGGGCTGAGGAGGCTGTTGCACCGACGACGCCAGCCGGGCTGTGGCACACCCTCGTGCACGGCGGGTGGAAACCCAAGGTGCTGGTGGGCGCCGTTGCGCTTGCCGTGCTTGCTCTGATTGCCCTTGCCGTCAACAATGGTCGGAATGGTGTGCAAGGGCCGACGACAGGAACCTCTGCTCCGACTCAGGTTACCTGTCAGGCAAAGCCGTTCCGGCACGAGGACGCCGCGTTGTTCATCCAAGGGGGCGCGATCATTGTGTACGAGCGCAACGGCGGCCCGAACTGCATCGATGAACTATACGCCATCTATCCGGATGGGCGCATCGTGGGCAACGATGGCGAGAATCAGATCGAGGAACAGGCGACCCCGGAGGCGGTGGCACAGTTGCTTGCGGCCATTACCGCTAAGGGCTGGTTCACGGATGAGATGTATTCCACCTGGCATGTCCCCTGCGGGCAGTGTTTCACGTACTACATCACCGTTTCTGACCAGGGTCAGGAAAAAACCATCCATGCTGTGGATGGTGGAACCGATGCACCGGCTGATTACTGGCAGGTCGTCTCGGCGATCAATGGGGTCATTCCCAAGTTCGACGCTCCATAGCAGGTTCAGAACACCGAGTACAGGGAGTATGAAAGATGAAAATGATACGGGCGTTTTTAGTCCTGGCAAGTATTCTGATTTTCTGTGCCTGTGACTATATCGTATTACCTGAAGGTTGGGAAGCTCCGGTGGAAGACACCTCGAAAGGGTGGGTCGTCTTGGTGACGAATGTCGGCAAATCTGAAGCCGGAGATCTGCGCATCGAGATGACGATCCGCAACGAGACGGGCGATTGGAGCGCGCTGCAGGCCGCAGAAGGCAAGCCGGCCGTGCTCAAGAGCTCTGACGGCAAGACCACTACCTGTGATACGGTCTTTGTCGGTACGGGAGGCCATCGTCTGGCTCCGGGCTTCCAGATGCGGGGATACACGGCCGGGACAAAGGCCGAGCCCGTGACCCAGCTCATCTATGTGGAGTGCAAGGACGCCGAAGCGGCTGCCGGATCGACGCTCTCCTTCGACTACAGCTACGTGACCGGCGAGTATAACTATTACTACCAGGACGCCAATAAGGTCGATACGACGGCAGAAGTGGCCCTGGACGAGGTCGTCACGGAGCTGAGCTATCCGATAGCTACACCGGTGGAAGGGCTCATCCAGAAGCCCGGGGATGAGATCATTGCTATCAACGACACGGTTCTCACCCTCACCGCTGTGGAACGCACCGATACCGGCCTGCAGTTTGGCTGGCACGTGGTCAACCCCGGTGAGTATCCCACCTACGTCCACGTCGGCAATCCGCCGGTCATCGGCCCGGAGGGCATTATCTATGGCCGCTATCAGACCCCCGATCTTGCGTCCGTGCCGATCGCCCCTGCGGGTGACAAGGCGGAATGGACGACGGAGGTCGCCGTTCCTCAGGATGCCACGGGACTGTACATCTTGCTGAGTGTGGAATCGAAAAAGCAGCGGCTCTTTGTGAATTACGCCGTGGATATCACGGATAAATAGGCAGCCTCACCCCCTGGCCCCCTCTCCAATCCTTGGAAAGGGGGTAGGGGGCAGTATTTTCAATCATGGTAAGGGGGCAAAATGAGCGAACGAAAATATGCCATCGGGGTTGTTTTCGGTACGGAGTCGGGCCGTGCTGCGCTGGTCGATGTAGGAACCGGCCAGGAGCTGGCGACGTCGGTCCATAAATACGCCAACGGTGTGATCGATGAAGTGCTGCCGGAGTGCG
>JAVEWB010000205.1:0-4760 GCA_034004765.1 Anaerolineae bacterium | reverse complement strand
CAACTTTCAGCTCATGGATTGGACAGATCATCTGGGAGCCTTGCAGCAGGCTTATGCGGAACTCTATGAATCCGAACACTCCCTCTCCCAACAGCGTAAGGCTGTGATTCTGCTTACCGATGGCAGACCGGAAATGCCTTCCCTGACAGCGCCGGGGGCCAAGGCAGCTTACATCGCAGAGTTACGCGAGCTTGTCGAGCGTTTCGCCAGGCGTGACTGTCCCATCTTCACGATCGCCATTACACCCGATGCTGCTGCGGCCGACCCCGACGTGCAAACGTTCTACCGCAATCTCTGGCAAGAAATTGCGGCCAACACGCCGCCGGCAGCTTATTACGAACTCCACACTGCCGCAGATCTGCCGCAGGTGTATCACGATATCATCGTCCAGCTTTTAGGGACACCGCCGACTCGGCCGATCGTGCAACTTCAGGTCAATCACACACTGACCACCACTATTCCTGTCGAAGCCGGTTTATCACGTGTCGTGCTGGCGATTTTTAAACACGACCCCGCGATCGAAATCAAACTCAGGCGGCCTGGAGGAGCGTTGCTGCGCACAGAGGATCCGGATGTAGAGATTCGCGGCAATGAAGGGCAGACCCACGATGAAATCTGGGCCATTACCCATCCACAAGCGGGACTCTGGGTGATGGAATTATCAGGACAGGGTGAAGTATTGGTCTGGAAAGATGATACCCCTCTACCCTCTGCCACACCGACGCGGTACAGGCTCACATTCATCACACCACCAACTTATGTCCCGGCTGATCAGCCTCTTCAGATACAGTGTAGAATCTTGAACGAGCAGGACGAATATGTGCAAGATATCCGTCCTTTCCAGATTACCGTAGAACTGAAGCGCGCAGGATTCTCGGAGGCCCTTTTGTTAACCCGGGCTACCGAAGAAGGCTTGTACAATGCAAGCTACCCAGGACTTCTGGCAGGAGCGTACACGCTCCACGGGAGGTTATTGACCGAGGGTCAGGAAGTCGCCAGTCTTGAAACAGCTTTCGAAGCGATCTCACTTCCCAAAATGACGGTAAAAGCACCTACCCCTGGTCAAGTAGTCGCAGCAGGGTACACCTTTCCGGTTTCCGTTACGCTCTCCACCGGGTTCCAACACCTGGACGCAGCAGCATTGAAGCCAATGGGGTCGCTCGCGGTTATGCTGGAGAGGTCGCCACATGACCAGATCCCGGTTTCGCTTACAGGCGAGCCCGAAGGCTACTTTACCGGAGAGGTCCATGTTCCAGAACACGAGGGAGCTTATGCATTGGCGCTGCACCTGGAGGGGACAACGCTCGAGGGACTGCCGTTCGCAGAAGATCAGGTGATCCCCCTGCAGGTCATAGTCCCAGAGCAAGAACGCCTACCGATTATTTGGCTGGCTGCCATACCATTGGTCGCCTGCGTTAGCCTCGCGATCTTGCTTCTCAAGCGGAGAGCTCTTCGCTCTCCCTACCTGGAAGGACAATGGCGCATATTGAAAGCCCCCTCCGACCTGGACGTCGGACGGATCATACCTTTGCCGACAGAGCGCAAGATGATCACGCTGGGAGGACAGGGGGAAAACGCACTCAGACTTCCGGCGGTGGTTCACCTGGACAGCGTCGTTGCGCTTCTACAGGCAAATCGAAGCGCCGAAGGGGATATCGAAATCTGGATAGCCCCCGCAGAACCGAGAGGCCCTGCCGGTCTGCTGCGCAATGAACGACCGGTAACGACATCTCAGCGGCTTCAGGATGGAGACGTCATTGCGGCGAATGGCTACAGCCTGCGGTATGAAAACCTCCGCCAGGCAGCGGCACGACGGGCCGGGACCGCAGGTCGGAAGAAGGCCGACGGTACAACGGTAAGTGGATAGCAAAGCATGTTTTGTTCAAGTTCAGCACAAGTTCAGGAGGTAACACAATGGAAAAGAGGGCAAACTCACAAACCTTGCCGGATCAGCAGGTCGAAACGCTCCTTCCTGCCGATCTACGGCCCACCCTGGTCATTGGCCTGGGGGGGACAGGGCAGCGCATTATCCTACATCTGAAGGGGCAGTTGCTACGGGCCTACGGAGAAGTGCCGGAGCGGTATATCCGCCTGCTGTGTTTCGATACGGCGACGGAGGCATTGAGCATCATGGTGGATGGGGAGGCTGTGACCTTAGAGCAAGACCGCGAATTCTTTCATATCGGCCACACACCTGTTCCTAACATCATCCGCAATCTGGAACACCAATCCGCGATTGCTTCACGTCTCCCCTCAATTCAGTCGATCCCTGCAGTGGCCCTGCGCAACGGAGCCCGTCAGCTACGTCCCCTGGGACTCCTGGCACTGCTCTGGCGCTTCGATGAGGTCGAACAGCGTCTCAGCAATGCCATCTGGACCCTGGCAGGCAAAGACAGTCTCGGCCGCAGGGAGGGACAGACACAGGGCATCAACGTCTTCATCTGCAACTCGCTGGTGGGCGGCACCGGATCCGGTATGTTCCTGGATGTAGCCTATTTGGTGCGAGCACTCTTTGCAGAACTGGGCAGCATGGGGGACTTCTGCTACATCACCGGCGTCGGCGTTCTTCCTCAGGTCTTTCATGGCATCGAAGGTCCCAATCTGGTCCCCAACGCCATCGCCGCACTCAAAGAGTTGAGCCATTGCATGCTGCGCGGTGGCTTTGTCAATCAGTATCCCAACGGCCGTCACATCGAAGCTCCGTATCCGCCCTTTGATATCTATTACCTGGTGGATGGCGTCGACGAACAGGGATACACCTGGCAGGGAGTGGGCGATCTCGCAGCCATGATTGCCGCGGGGCTTTTCCTGCAAATCGGCTCACAAGTAGGGCTGAAGGGGGAGAATGATTTCGACAACCTCAGCGATGTGCTGAGCCGCCAGTCCGCAGATGGCGAGGGGACCTTCTGTGGCAGCTTCGGCATGGCCACCCTGAGGTTCCCCGCGTCGGACATCGCCGCCTGGTGTACGGCACGCCTGGCCGAACGAATCATTGCACAAGGGCTTCTGCAGCCAGCAGACAGCACCGCGATACTCCCTAAAGCCGCCGGTTTCTTGCAGGCAGAGTTACCTGAGGTCGAGGGGTTCCTCAAAGCCTTGTCTCAAGATGATCAGGGGGCTCCCCTGCTGGTCGATCCGGGGACAGCCTCCTGGCTGCAGGGAGGGCGGTCCACGACGCCGGCAGAGGTCATACGCTATATCCACGATTATCAACACGCGCGCATTCAGGGCGATTACCGCACCTGGATCAAGTCGAACGGCAAAGCTATCTCAGAGCGGCTGGCACAAGGATTGGATGCCTATGCTCTGCAGCTACTCAGTGACCCGGAGGTCAGCATCGAAGGAACGTTGGTCGCCCTTGGCCTGTTGAATTCCCTGCTTACCGAGCGCAGCAGTAAGGTGGAGAGCCGCCGCGAGGCCGCAAACAGCGCAAGCCAACAATTGAGCGTCGAGATGACATCCCAGGAAGAAGCGCTACGGCAGGCCGCCGGAGGGTTCTTCCTATGGAAGGGCCACGCTTTGGTGATAGCCAGGGACCGTTACCTGGAAATCGCCACAGCCGCCTTGAGCCAGCAATTGGAAACTTACGTCTGCGATGTTGCCCTGACGACACTGGCGGAACTGAACCACGTCGTGACCCGTTGGCAGCGCCTTCTGGAACGGGTGAAAGCCGCTCTGATGACGGCAGAACGGCAGTTCGGTCAGGAAAAGGAGACCTTCGCTCAGGGACAGAAAGACCACAAAGAGATCGCTGACATCTCGTTGACCGACCCCGCTTACTGCGAACTCCTTTACGAACGCTACGCCCCACCCCTCTCGCAAGTACTGGCCGAACTCTTGAGAGAGCACAACCCCGCAGAATGGGGGGAGAGCGCGATAGAGGAGATCATCAACGCACTCCGGGAAGTAGCAGCGCGGGCGTTCGAACCCTTGCAGGCCATGACGATCGAGGACGCACTGCAGGATCAACACAATGAGATCTCGCCGGGAGCCTACCGGGAGCGGCTTTTCCGCCTGGCCGCACCCTCGTGGAACCTGGACTTGACACGGTTGGAGGATGGCGGCGCTTACCTGAAAACGGTTCAGGTACTGGGCGTACCGGATGAAGCACAGTCGTTATACCGTGACCAAATGCAAATGTTGGTCTCGACCCATAACCCTACAACGATTACCGCTTTTGCTGCAACGTTGGGTGCCCCTTTCTCGGCCCTGCAGCAGTACCCTGACTATGTGCGCAGCTACCAGAGCGCCCGTCGCAACCGCGTGCTTCACATCCTGGCCCAATTCCAATCCGAAGATGAGCAGGCGCAACTGGCCTTTGCACTGGGGATCATCTACGAGATGATCTTCAACCGTGGGTTTTACTTCTATTACCAGCCGGAGGATGCGCTGGACCCACCGGTAAAATTGGACAACGGCCTGGCCAATGCCATTCGCCGCTTTGCACAGAGCGAGACCCTGGTCCAGGAAGTACTCACGAGGGTGGAGCTGCGCATTGCAGGAATGGGCACCACCGCGGCATTGGAAAAACTGGCAGCTTACTACACCAGCAACGGCAAAGACAAAGAGCCCGGCATCACCGACAGCCAGGTCATCGCCATGCGCAAACTCGTGCGGGCTTATGCAGAAGAACTCCGCAGCACGCAGCAAGCCTTTGGAGCGAATTAAAGGAGGGCCCCATGGGACACGAAATACATCCGGCATTGGTCATAGGAATCGGCGCCCAGGGCCGAGGCATTGCAGAGATGGTCCTGAGCGAA
>JAVEWB010000204.1:0-4772 GCA_034004765.1 Anaerolineae bacterium | reverse complement strand
CGCTTGGTGACGGTCAGCTCCGGCACCAGCGTGTGCGTGTAGATCCGCTGTGGGCCCTCTTCGGTGGTCACCCACTCGACGTTCGTCAGCGGCCCCGTGTGGCTCGCCGCAACCGTCACCGGCACCGTCTGCACCCACACGTCACCCGGCACCGTGAGCAGCGGCGTCCAGGTCAGCACGCCTCCCGGCGTGACCGAACCGGGGAGAAAATCCGTGATCACCGGCGTGAAGCTGACGACGCCCGTATTCGTCAGCCGGATCGTATAGGTCAGCCGCTCCCCTACCTCCGCTGCCGCGGGAAAGGTGTGCTTGGTTACCACGAAGGCCGGGCCCAGTTCATCCGCGCCGAGATCATACCCGCCGCGCATCGGGCGCATATCCCCCTCGAAGTCACTGTACACCCCTGCATCCACACCCCTGTTCAGCGCGGCGCTGTTCAGCCCGATGTGATAGTCCCACGCGTCAGGGTCTACGAAGTCGGGATCCCCCCAGTAGTTGTGCGTGCCCGTGATCAGAATACTGCCACCCTCGATCCACCAATCTTGATCGGTGTTCTGCCACAATGTGCCTTCAAGTAAAGCTGTGGCTCCCCCATCCACAGCAATACCCGTCCCGCCAGAGAAAATCGTGTTGGTCACCACAGCCACCGTTCTTGTGTCAATCGACGAATCTCCTATATAAAGTCCTATACCACTGTTTTGGGCAAAGGTAGTGTACTTAAACTCAATTGAAGGAGAAGCGTACACACAAACACCGCTTCCTGCGATCGCCGTGTTACGAGCAATGATATTATTTGTCAGCACTGCATCAATACCCACAAAATCCAATCCGCCCGCCATATATGCGGAATTCGACACAACAAAGTTGTTATCCATCCTTACATTAGCAGGCTCTCTATCAATATTGCCGTGGAAGGCAGCCCCACCTCCCATTCCATCTGATGCAGTAACGATATTAGCGGCAATGATATTGGCGTGGAGTATGTAAGAGCCTCCTCCCACCGCGATTCCCCCACCGTAAGAGCGCGCCACATTGCCACGAATTATATTATCGCTGAGTAAAGAATTACTCTCATTCATGTATATTCCACCACCGATAAAACTACTCACATTACTCATAATCAGGTTCTTGCTCAATACAGGGTTACCAGACTCGATGGCTAAACCACCCCCTCCTTCAGCCACATTGCTAAACACTGCATTGTCCCTTACCAGAGGGCTGGCGTCGCAGATATACAATCCACCGCCGAGGTCATTCATAGAAGGATTGCCACCCCCCACGGCTGCATCTCCCCCCGTAATGCGGAATCCCTCGACCGTGGGGCTGATCGATCCCCAAATGACCATTCCCCGACCGTCACTGCGTGCATCCACCATCGTCGGGTTGGCCTCGGGATCGGCGTCCACCCAGTTCGTCGTCGTGTAGCCCCCCTGCAGCACCACCGTCTTGCTCAGGTAGACCACCTGCGTCAGATCACCGTGGTGGTTGATCTCCGTGTAGACCCCGCTCGCTACTTTGATGGTGTCCCCTTCCTTCGCCACGTCCACTGCGTACTGGATCGTACGGCAGGCGCTCTCCGTCGCAGCACAAGCGGCGCTGTCGGTGCCGCTCAGCGCCACGTAGCGCGTGATGGGAAACGTTTCTTGAAGAAGGGGAGTCCTGTGTTCACCGGGCAGGTAGGTAGCCTGTACCGGCAGTGCCGGTGCCACCAACGAGGCCACAAAGGCCCACACGAGACTGAGACCACTCAATGCCACCAACGCGAGGATTGTAAATCTGTGCTTCATGCTCCGCTCCTTTGTCGGGCCGGCCTCCGGGCAACCGGCACCCTGCTGAAATAAATACCGCATGCCAGGCACAACCAGGGGACCCCGAGGGTAACGTTAAGCGGGGTGCTTCCAAACGATAGGGAACGCAACTATAAACGTAACGACTGTAATCTTACTATCTCGGCACAGCGACCCATAAACACACGCTCAAAAACAAGTATAAGCTCAAAGCTTTTGGTGTCAAATTTGCGAAGCCACAGTACTGTCTTGCCCAAAATATTTAGAGGCACACCTATGGCTTCTCCCAGATCAGCGAATAGCGCCACAGCAGATGCTTGCGCACCACCGCGCCCGGCAGGACATCGGCACAGATCCGCCGCACCTGCGACACGGGGAGATAGGTATCATGGCGGGCGTGCGCCGCCCAGGCCTCCCGGACCGCTTCGGGCTCCCGTAATCGTTGGCCATGCGCCAGCTTCAGGAAGCCATTCACCGGGAAGGCAATGCCACTTCGGAGCCAGTCACCTATCCCCTCTTCTTGGAAGAGATCTAGGATCAGCAGCCTGCCGCCGCTCCGCAGCGCCGCTTTCATCTTCAAGAGCAGCGGCTCGAAGGGCAGATGGTGCAGCGTGGCGATGGAAGCGATGCAGTCGAAGGCAGCCTCAGGGAAAGGCCACTCCAGGACATCGGCGACCTGAAAGTCGATGTTCGGGCAGCACGCCGAATGCTCCCGCGCCAGCCGGATCATCTGTGGCGAAAGGTCCAGCGCCAGCACCTGCGTCGAGCGCCGGGATAGCAGGCGCGCAAAAGCGCCCGTGCCACAGCCGATCTCCAGGCTCTGCTCACAGTGCGGCGGGAGGTGCCGCAGCAGGAAGTCATGGTAGTGCTGGTTGTGGCCCCAGCCCTCTTCCTCGAGCAGAGCCAGTTTGTCGAAATCCGCGCGAATCATGACCGCAGATGACACAGATTACGCAGATGGCGCAGATTAGATGGAGATTGGATGGTAAACTTTGTTTGAGCGGCATGCGCGTGTTTCATGGCCAATGGCTTTTCTCATGACCAGGAAAGCCCAACAATCGGCAGGACGTCGCGGAGGGCGGCGATCTCGTAGGAGATGCGCACGTCCGGGTCGCAGGGGCTGCCGGCCGGGTTGAACCAGCAGGTGTCGATCCCGTAGTCGCTCCCGCCCTTGATATCGGAGGTGAGACTGTCGCCGACGATCAGCACCTCCGCCTTCTCCGGGTGTCCCATCCGAGCGAATGCGGCGTCGAAGATCGCCCGGTCCGGCTTCATCGCGTCTACCTCCTCCGAGATCACCACATCCGTGAAGTAGGGCGCGATCTCCGACCGGGCCAGCCGCGAGCGCTGCACTAACGTCAAGCCGTTGGTGATAAGCACCAACCCGACCTTTCCGTAGAGCGCGGCCACCGTCTCCGCAGCGCCCACCATAAGATCGCCACCCTCCGCGAGATATTGCACATAGGCCTCGGCAAACCGCACAGGATCGGTCGCGACGCCGATCGCCTCGAAGAGCAGCGCAAACCGCCGCGTCCGCAGCACCTCCCGCGGGATCTTCCCCAGTTCGAAGTCCTGCCAGAGCCGCTGGTTGATGGTGTGGTAGACTTCGAGATACGGAGCCTCAAAGCCAAGCCCGGCCACCTCGAAAGTCTTCCGCAGCGCCGCCGCCTCCGCTTTACCATAATCGAAGAGCGTATCGTCCGCATCGAAAAGCACCCAGGTATAGCGCATACAGTCCTGCCTTATCATGAAATATCGAAACCGTCCGCAAGCAGCAGGTGATCCAGGCCATCGATCAGGGTTTCGATCTTGGGGACGAGATCGCCATCCGCGGAGGCTGCGGCCTGGATCACCGTCTCGACCCGCGCGACCATGTCCGCCGGGATCTTCGGGCAGCGCTGCACAGCAAGCTCCAGCAGCCGTTTCTCGCCGGGATGCAGCTCGCGGTTGAGCGCAAAGAGGATATCGAAGTAGCTCGCCAGCAGAGCCGCCACGCGGTGGTTGACGCTCACCAGGTCACGCCGCTTGAGCGCCTTCGCGATCTGGTCACGGTAGGAGAAAAGCACCCGCCGCAAAATGGGGTGGTTCTTGGCGACGATGGCCTGCCGCAGCTCTTCGGGGAACGGTTGGTCGCAGCGCGCCTTGAGCGCCGCCAGCCAACCCTCGCGGTCGTACAACACCTGCGTATTGCGGAGCGTGTACCAGTGGCAGGTCGTATAGCCCACGCTCGCCTCGTGCTGCACCAGCACGCGATCCAGGAACGGCGCGATCCACGCCGTGTCCCAGTACATGACATCGACCGAAATGGCGGTTTCCGCGTCCACCCATGCATCGCCCAGATCCCAGAACTGCATGTTGAGGTCGGTCCGCGATGCTCCCAGCCGTGCCACCAGAGCGGCGCGTTCCTCCAGCGGAATCAGCGCGGTCGTGTAGACGTAGAGGTCGATGTCGGAGCCGGGGGTGCCGAGACCCGCCGCCAGCGAGCCGCCCAATCCGACCGCGGTTACATTGGGGAAGGCGCTGAAGCGCTCCGCCAGGCGGCAGGCCAGCACATGATGAGCCGTCAGGTCATCCGCCACGTTAAGCCTCCTCCGGGAACGGCGTCTGCGCATCGTTCAAAAAGGCCACCTCGGAGAGTGCTTTACGGGATCGCAGCTTTCCGGCCTCCCCCTCTTCGCAGTAGCCGAAGGGAATGATGGAGATGATCTGCCAGTGCTTGGGGATATCCAGGAGCTGCCGGATGGCGCGCTTGCCGCAGGTCAGGATCCAGACCGCGCCGAGCCCCAACCCGTGGAGCGCCAGGAGGATGTTCTCGATGGCTGCCGCCGTGTCCAGGATGTAGCAGGTGTCGTCCTCGTCGTACTTCTCCCAGGTGTCGTGCGGGTTGGCGCAGACGACGATGACCGCCGGGGCGTTCTCGACCCACGGCTGGTGCTCTTTCGGGTCGAACTGCCGGATCTTCTCCCGGTCCGTGACGACGATGAA
>JAVEWB010000203.1:0-4792 GCA_034004765.1 Anaerolineae bacterium | reverse complement strand
AGCGTCTCCTCGGTGTACCCGGAGTAGCTGGAGAAGACGACCAGGGTTTCCTCATCGACGTACTCGGGCAGCGCATATTCACGCACCACCTCGAAGGGCAGGTGGCCCTCGCGCGCGGTCAGGCCGCGCACCAGGTCGCCCGCAATGGCGGAGCCGCCCATCCCGGCGACGACAATGCGCCGGACAGAGCGGTACGCTTCGGGCAGGGGGGCCGTCTGCGCAATGGCCCAGGCATCGCGAACCTGCTGCGGCAGATCTACGATCCGCTGCAGCATATCCTCCGGGTCGAACTTCGGATACATACTTTGGTCATTCAAATTCACACTCATCGAAATTTCCTTTATCCTATTCTTTATCATCAGGTGCATCGCACCTGCTGTTCTCTGACGTTTGACGTTTTGACGCTTGACGCTTGCGTCTTTTACCTCTCCGTCTCCACCTCATACACCTCCCGCCGGCTCCATCCGGCGGCGGCGGCGACTTCGCGGGCGGCCTGTGAGCGGGGAAGCCCTTCCCGCAGGCGCGCTTCCAACGCCGCGCGGACCTGCGACAGCTCCCACCGCCCGGCGGCCTCGGTAGCGCCACCGACCACGAGGGTGAACTCACCCCGCGGCTCCGCTTCCTCCAGGTGTGCCAGAGCGCCTTCCAGGTCACCGCGCCAGACTTCCTCGTACAGTTTGGTCATCTCACGGCACAGCGCGACGGGGCGATTTCCCAGGGCCTGGTGCAGCACCTCGAGCGTGGCCCGAACGCGCCGCGGGGACTCGTAGCAGACCAGCGTGGTCTGTTGTCCTGCCACCTTTGCCAGAAAGGCCTTCTGGTCTGCTGGCTTGCGCGGGAGGAAGCCGAGGAAGAGAAAACGGTCGGTGGGCAGGCCGGAGGCGACCAGCGCCGCGGTGTGGGCGGAGGGGCCGGGAACGGGCACGACCGGTATCCCGGCTTCGAGTGCGGCGCGGATCAGCGAGTAGCCGGGATCGGAGATGCCGGGCATGCCGGCCTCGGAGATCAGCGCCACGTCCCCTTGATCCAGCGCTTCGAGCAGGACCGCTACTTTTTTCTGCTCGTTGCCCTCGAAAAACGAGGTGAGGGGGGTCTTGATGGCGTAATGGCTCAGGAGGATTTTGGCCTTGCGGGTGTCCTCGGCAGCAATGAGCGGCACCTCCTGCAGAATACGCAGGGCGCGCAGCGTAATGTCCTCCAGGTTGCCGATGGGGGTCCCGACGATGTACAGTGTTCCCATTGCACTCAGGCCCGCTGCGAGATCCCGGTCAGCAGCGAGCGCCGCCCGCTGAACGGCTCGCCGATGGCCAGGCCCCCCTCCCGGATCATGTAATGGCGGATCTGGCGATCGTGGTCGCTGCCGCGCTGTTTGAGCACGACGATGGCGCGTTGGATCTCGCTTTCGATTTCGACGTACCGCAGCAGGATGATGCTGTCGGCCAGGAAGGAAAGGGCCCCCTGGTCGACGCGCTGATACTCGGTGCGGCGCTCTTCGCTCAGCAGGAGGGAGGTGATCTGCTCGCGCTGCAAGCTGTGGACCAACGTGGTGTAGATCTTGCGTAGCTCGACCCTGTCATCGGTCAGCCGGTTGAAATGCGTTGCACTGTCCAACACGGCGCGGCGGATGTTGGCACTCATGAGGCGCTGGGAAATCGTGCTGTCGGACGTTTGCAGGCTTTTGAGCAGCACCTCGGGGGAGGTGAAGATGATGTGGATTTTTCCCTCTGCTTCCAGCCGCCGCAGGTCGATGCCCAGCGATTCGGCATCCCGGTAGAGGGAGTCGGGAAATTCCTCAAAGGTGATGAAGATCCCCGGCTCTCCCAGGCGTGCGCCTTCTGCTAAAAACTGGAAGGCGAGGGAGGTCTTCCCCGTCCCCGCAGCACCGCGGACAAGGTTCACCGTGCCCCGCAGGAAGCCGCCTCGCAGCATCTTGTCTAATCCCGGTACCCCTGTGGATACCCGTGCTTCTTCATTCATCTACATTTCCTTTGGAGTTGCCGCGTACTTCTTGAAGTACGCGGCAACTTTACCCTAATGGTTTCGGGTAAAGACGACGAACGCCATGGACTTCGAGCAGAACCCCTGAAAATCCAGCATGATGACATCGGAGACCGGCCCGTGGGGCGGGTTCTTGTCATGAAGCTGCACCCGATACTCCCCTTTGACGTCGATGGGGTAATTGTTGAAGAACTGCTCCCATCCCGAGTCGCCGTACATCTGATACTCTCCGGCTTCGATGGCCTTATCGAGGCCGCCGCCTGAGACGCGGGCGACGTAGCCGGTCAGCGGATTCCCGTCCAGGTCCTGAACCAGACCGGCGACCCCCGCCCAGTTGCAGCCGTAGTACGGCGTCTCGTAGGTGAGTTCGGCGGTGAAGGGATAGGCCGAGCGCGTCACGCGAGGCGTGGGCGTCTTGGTGGGCTTGGGCGTGCCGGTGGGCTCCGGTGTGGAGGTATGGGTCGGAGTGAAGGTTGGCGGCGGGGTGGGCGTGATCGTCGGCGTGGCGGTGGGCGTCCAGGTGGGCGGCGCACTCTGCCCCTCCGGCGTTGGGGTCGCGCTTGGCAGGACTAACAGCGCGACTTGCGTGCCGGGGGGAAACGGATTCAAGGGGATGGCGGGATTGATGGCGATGACAATGTAACAGGCCAGCGTCAGCACCGTCAATCCTAACATGACGATGGTGAGCATATTGAAAAGGCGATCACGTTTACCCATGAACTTCCTCCACGATGTTAGGGCGAAGCAGTGACAAAGCGCTGGATGTCGGCACCGGCACGCAGCCCCTCCAGCCAGTCACGCACGGCTTTCTCTTGCAGCATCCGCAGATTGTCGGCGGAGACTTCCATATCCGGCACGCGATCCAGGACCTGCACGATGTGATAGCCCAATGAGCTTTGGATCAGGTCGCTGACCTGCCCGGGCTGTAAGCTGAACGCGGCATCTTCCACTTCGGCCGACAGGAGAATGCCCTGTGGGAAGTAGCCTAAATCGCCGCCGCGGTCCCGGGTAAACTCATCCTTGGAATAGGCCTGCGCCAGGGCGGCAAAATCGGCCCCCGCCTGAAGCTGGTTCAGAATCTGGCGGCCCTCTTCTTCCGTGCTGACGACGATGTGGCGGGCGTTGACGTGCTCGGTCTTTGCCGGCACGGAGGCGATGATGGTTTCGGCCATGCGTGTGGTTATCATCTGCGCCTTCAAGATTCCCGGCAGCGCTTCCAGCGTCAATCCTTGTGTGCTCAAGTTCTGCTCGAAGGCCTCCTGACCGATGTCCGTGATGAGGGCTTGAATATCCTGCTGGACCTCTTCATCGGTGACCGTCACGCCGGCCTGCTGGGCGGCCTGGAGGATGAGCATCTGATCGATGATCATGGTCAAAACCTGTTCTCGCCCTGCAGCAAGGTCTTCGGCCGAAAGGGCTCCCTGATTGGCCGTCATGTCGGCTTCGTAGCGGGCGACCTCTTGTTCGTATTGGGTCAGCGGGACCGCTTCGCCGTTGACCAGCGCCGCTAAAGGTTCGGTGGTTGCGATGGGGGTATCTTGAGCGACCGCGCCGCCCTCAGCCGTTGGCGGTGCCGCGGTGGGAGAGGGTACTGTCTGTACCGGGTTCGAGCAGGCGGCCAGCAGCAGAGCGCCCACCAGTATCAGGCCGAGTGTGATCCGATTGTGTGTCATGAATGCCTCCTCCAATTACGCACTTCTCCATATCGAGACGCTTTCCCTGATTATAGGCTCAGGCGTCAATTTGGCAATTACCGGAGGGGTGGGGGCGCGGCTTTGCAGCAGCGGTAAACGGTAGGACAATAGGTGCGACGCACTTTCCGAAGTGCGTTGCACCTGAGCTACACCTG
Source organism: Anaerolineae bacterium (assembly GCA_034004765.1). Taxonomy (GTDB): domain Bacteria; phylum Chloroflexota; class Anaerolineae; order B4-G1; family SLSP01; genus JAVEWB01. The sequence continues at coordinate 945 of JAVEWB010000203.1, read as the reverse complement.
AGGAGCACAATGCACGAGAAGATGAAACCTGTTCCCCCTACCGTCGAGGCGGAGACCCGGTGGTGGTCCGCCGGATACACCCGCGTGGCCGGCCTGGATGAGGCCGGGCGCGGTGCCTGGGCCGGGCCCGTCTTTGCCGGCGCGGTGATCCTGCCCCCCTATTGTCTGCCGGCCCTCCTGGAGGGCGTGCGCGACTCCAAGCAGCTCTCGCCCGCCCGACGGGGAGTGCTGCTTGCGGCGATCGTCACCCGGGCCGTCGCGGTCGGTGTGGGATCGGCCACCGCAGCGGAGATCGACGCCTTAGGAATCGTCCCGGCGACGCGCCTGGCGATGGCCCGCGCGCTGGCAGCACTCACCCCTCAGCCCGAGGCGTTGTTGATCGACGCGCTGCCGCTGCCGGAGATCCCTCTTCCGCAGCGCAGCTTTCCTTTTGCCGATGCGCTCTCCCTCTCCGTCGCGGCTGCGAGCATCGTCGCTAAGGTCAGCCGTGACCGCTGGATGGTCGAGGTCGCGGAGCGGGACTTCCCCGGCTACGGCTTTGCCCGGCACAAGGGGTATGGCACCCGGCAGCACCAGGAAGCCCTGCGCGCGCTGGGCGTCTCGGCGATCCACCGGCACACCTTCCGCCCTGTGGCGGAGGTGGAAGCGAGGCGGCGAGGCTGAATGGCAGGCCGACCACGAATGGGACACGAATACACGAATGACTTCGCGTTCGTGGTCGCTTGCGGATGGTGAGTTTGTAGCCCTCTGGGATCGCGGGCATCTTGCCCGCTCTCCCCTGGGAGCGCTGAGCGCCAGCCCGGCCCACCTCCGCCTGCTGCCGACCACGAATGAAGTCAGCCGTAGCCGCGGTATCCTACCGCGTCCGGGGATGTTCTGTAGGGGCAGGCCCGGAACGGATCTCCGCCCGCAAAATGCCGACCACGAATGGGGCTGTGCCTGTCG
>JAVEWB010000202.1:0-4791 GCA_034004765.1 Anaerolineae bacterium | reverse complement strand
CGGCCACGCTGGGGGATCAGATCGCTCTAGAGGGATATGCGTTGACACAGACGATCTTCACACCGGGTGAGATTCTGCCGGTGACCCTCTTCTGGCGTGTGGAGCGTTCCCCCGAAACGCGGTGCAAGGTCTTTGTCCATCTCATGAACGCGGCAGGACAGTTGCAGGCCCAGACCGATCGCGAGCCGGTCGGTGGCTTCCGCCCGACGGATAGCTGGCAGGCGGGAGAACCCATCGTGGATCGGTACGGTGTGATGCTCCCCGTGGGGTTGGCGCCCGGCACCTACACGCTCAAGGCGGGGATGTACACGTTGGCCGGGGAGCGGCTTCCGGTGGTGCAGGATGGAGTCCCGGTCGGTGATACGGTGACGCTGGGCACGGTCGCCGTGAGTGCGAAATAGCTTGAGCTCTGGAGGGCGTTATTTTTGCCACGAATGGCACGAATTCTCACGAATATGGGAAAAATTCGTGGCAAAAACCGCGCTCATTGTGTAAACCTTATCGCCAGTCGGCGGTAAGCACGGCGGGCACATCGTTGTACGAGTCGATCTGCGCCTGGAGCGGTCCCTCACGCAGCCACAGCCCGGATGACGGCCCCCCGTCCAGGTTCAGTGCGATGTCGATCCCCAGATCGGAGGCGGTGAGCCATACTGCCAGCTCGTGCAGGCTGAACATGCCGCGCGCGGCGACGATGAACAGGATGCGCCCGGCGGTGTCCTGGGCCACGACGGTGCGGCGGGCGGAGCTCCCGTCGTCCGCATCGGCAGGAAAGCCCATCACGCCGCCGGGTTTGACCAACACGGGGAAGGATTGCACTCCCTCCGCCAGCGGTTCCTCGGGGGTATAAGGGCTCTCACGCAGCCACCGCAGGCGGGCAGCTCCGTCGGGAGCAACTGCAAACATCCCGGCAAAATCCCCGTAGCTTACACCATAGGCGACCCCGTTGGCAATCGCCAGTCCTGTGAGATGGTTCTCCTCCGTGAAGTAGCCCGCGTTGACGGTCAGGAGTGCGCCCGTCTGCTGCGCCCAGGTGCCGACCGGCTGAGCGGCTCCCGGCGTGTAGGTGACGCGAAAGCGCACGCGGGTCGGGTCCAACCGCACGACCGTCACCTGTTCCTGCCCTGAGGATGTTTGTGCCAGAAGGGCGCGTACCTCTGCACCTTCTCCCACGGGCTGCCATCCCGTATCGGTGGGAAAAGGGGTAGCGGTGGGGAGCGGTGTCGCTGTCGGCAGAGGTGTGGGGGTGGGAATGGGCGTGGGCGTCGGGAAGAGCCATGCCGCCGGGCTGCACGCCAGCAAGACGACTCCCAAAAGGATGCTACATAGCAAAATCCAGCGTTTCGTGTATGACATGGCTCCGGGGTCGCTTAAGCGTAACGATGGGGGTTGTCTGTAATCAAGTCCTCGGCTTGGGCAATGAAACTTACCACGCCCCTCGTCCTTCGATGATGATTTCAGAGAGCGGTTTGCCGGGGGCTTGTCCCAGGCGGTCAGCCAATTCCCAGCGTTCTTGTTCAGATACCGGCTTTGCAGTCGAGTAGCCGATTGGAGGTGTGATCACGCCAGCTTCGACGAGTTGGGTGAGCACGTTTTCGATTTCGTTTAGGGTGTCTTCGGTTATGACCTGAATACGCACGGTCTGACGCTCGCGCAGGTGGAGAGGTTCCAGAGGGCGCAGCACGCCCTTTTCGTATACTGCGTCAATCACTTCAGCCATTGCGGGCCTCCTTGGCGCATTGAATCCCATGCGTCATGTACTTTCATTATAGCATACAAGGAAGTGACTTGGGGCTGTATCTTATCGGCTAATCACCAAACCGGGGATGGGCTCCGACATGTGCACCCAGACCCAGGTCCCCTCGCCCTCGCTGCTGTACGTCACTTTGGCACCTTCCGGGAGGACGGGTGTCGTCCAATCGAAGAGCCATTTCGCATCCAGCGGGGCCAGGTTGATGCAGCCGTGGCTGCGGGTGAAGCTGAAGGCATCGTGCCAGTAGGCGGTGTGGAGTGCATAGGCCCCATTGAAGTACTGTGTCCACTCGACATCCTCCAGGTAATACCAGTCCAGGCTTTCCGGGGTGCTGTCCTGATTGCTCATCGGCGTGGAGGGCAGCTTGCCCCAGATACGAGTGAGGCCATTGGGAGTCCAGTTGGGGTGCCGCCCCGAGGAGATCAACGTCGCGAAGACCATGCGATCCCCTTCGTAGGCTGCGATCGTCTGCTCGAAGGTGTCGACTTCGAGCCACTTCTCTTCCGCTCCCACGCCTTCCGGGCGTGGGTCGACGTCGACTCTGGAAACCATGGCCTGCTCCACCCATTGGTCGGGACCGATCATGTACCACAGGCGCTCTCCTACCGTCTCCTCTCCAAAGAGGGTGACGAGCTGGTAGCGGCTGAAGGCTGCGCTGCCGGCTGCTGCTCCCGGCAGGGGGGAGGCATTGACCGCGCGGTTGATCCAGGCGAAGGGATATTGAGGCTGCTCGTTCAGCATGACGCCGCGAAAGCGCGAGGGACTGGCAAAGCCGAGGTAGTCGGCCTGGATGAATTCCTCGTTGTTGATCTCGTACCAGACCTGTCCGTTGTACTCCGTGCGATTCATGACGCTGACCCAGTTATCCCCGGCCGCAAAGGTCCTTTTGGGAGCCAGGCCGGCCTCTGCTTCGGCCGGATGGGTGTAGGTGGGGGCGGGCAGCGTGCGTACATAGGCAAAGGTGTACGGTGTGACGGCACCCTCCGGCACTTCCAGTTCTTCCACCGGCAGCGCCGGCAGGGGATCAGGAAGATGTGCCCGCAGATAGGCCATCCGCACCTCCCGCGCACCCGGGCTGAATGCCGAGCAGCGTTCCGGGTAGCGCAGCGTCATCTCGCGCGTGCAGAGGTTCTCACCCAGGACATCATCGCCGAAGAGCCCTACCCATGTTTCATGCCGGGGCGCGGCTTGCACGGTACCTACACCATAGACCAGGATTGCCAGAAATCCTAAGGCTGCCGCGAAGAAGAGCTGAGACTTTCTGTTTCGAACCATTGTGCATCTACTCCCAAATATAAAAGAAATGCTTATATTAAATTTACATTATACCACAGACTCTAATAAGTTTGATTTCAGCTTTGAAGCATGGCTTCGTCGCGCTTTGAAGCCATCAAAACCCTCTTTTCGATACGTGCTGCAGCAAGATGGCGCTTCCAAGTGACTTGCCAGGACAAGCCGCCGGCTTGTCCTGTTTATAAGACGTGCGTTCTTGCCACGATGTTCCTTTGATCTTATAATCAGGATGTACGAAGATCGACAGTTTTTTCGAGAGTCGGTGCTATGCCCATATAGGGGTGGAATCATGAATATTTTGCACGAAGCCATTGAACTTTTAATACAACCCCCCGGAGACCTGGTCTATTTCCTGGTCACGCTTTTTGCGCTCCAGCAGGCTTTGATCCCGGTGCTGACTGCCCAGCGCGCAGATCCGGAGGCCGTGCTGCCCCTGCGGTGGACCTGGGCCGTGGGGGGACTGCTGGCAGGCCGCGCGATCCTCAGCCTGGTCGGCCTGCTGGGCAATGTGAATGTGATCACCCCGGCATTGATCATCCCTCCCCTGGAGCGGCTGATAGAGGTGGTCGGGATCGCGTTGGTCCTGTGGGCTTTACAAAGCCGGCGCCCAGCTCCCTGGCATACCTGGGTTCTTATCGGTGTGGCTGCGCTTGCTTTCGTCTTTTACCTGTACGATGCGATCTTTGCCTGGCCTGCGCTGGCTGCCACTTCCGCTTACAACGGTACCACTCAGGAATGGATCTGGGAGACCCTGGCGCTTGTCTTCTTGCTCCTTGGGCTGATCGTTCAGATCATCCAGCGTGACGACGAGTGGGAGTGGGCTGCGGGGATGCTGGTCTTCTGGATCCTGGGACATGCTGCTCAGATGTTCTGGCCGGTCACGGATATTCATTTCTCCGACTGGGAGCGGCTGACCGCGTTGGTCGTCCTCCCTTTGCTGGCGATTCTGGTGCAGCGGCAGCTTTCCGGACCGGCGGTGATGACTGCGGAACCTGCGGCGCAGCAGAAGCGGCAGCGCGCCAAGCGCAAGGAACAGATCCCACAACTGGACGTCAAAGCGCTGCAAACCCTGCTGCAGGGCATCGAGGCCGCCCGCGAGTTGGAGCCCTCACTGATCATCGCTTCCTCCCGGCTGGCGCAGCTTCTCGACGCCGAATTCTGTGCCATCGGGCTTATGGATAACGAGGCCCCGCCCGCGATCCGTGTCGTGGCTACGCACCCGCCTACGGGGCAGCTTGACGCCCCATTGGTGGCCCTATCTGCCTACGACACGGTGCTCGATTCCTGGAAGGCCCGAGAGCCGCGTGTCATTCAGCCCCCCGACGAACCGCCCTGGCTTGATGAACTGCACGGTGATATCGGTTTTGGGGTCATCGGCCCGCTTTCCATGATCCCTCTCTGCTATCAGGATGCCTGTTTGGGACTGCTCTTTCTGGGGAATCCGCGCAGTAACCGTTCGTGGGACGAACAAGAGCTTTCCACGCAGCAACTGGTGGCCTCGTTGCTGGCAGGGTCGATCGGACGCCTTCAGCGTAAGGGGGGCTCCATTTTCAGCCTGCGCGAGCAGGAGGACGAGCAGCTTTCAGAAGAGCTCGAATCGACTCAGGAGGAAGTGCGCACGCTCAACGCGCAGATTGCTAACCTGAAGCAGGAGATTCAAGAGCGGGATCAGCGGATGGCGGTTCTGAACCAGGAATTCGGTGAGCCGCACGCTCAGACAAACGAGACAGAGATTGGGTTCTGGCAGG
>JAVEWB010000201.1:0-4818 GCA_034004765.1 Anaerolineae bacterium | reverse complement strand
AACGAGATCCTCGCGTTCCTCGGCAATGATCGCCGAAACCCGCTCATAAGAGACCATCCCGGTGGACACCTGAACGATCAGACGGCCCAGGTTGCGCATCGGCCAGACGATCCAGACGATCATGCCGCTGATGGCCACGTAAGTACCCAGCGTCATCTCACTGCGCATCACCATGAGCGCCCCCAACACCAGCACCAACAGCGTCTGCGCCGAACAGATCGTATCGGAGAGCGGCCAGTAGAGCGAGTGCAGCATCGACAGCCGCTTGCCGCGCCGGTACTTCTCCCAGTTATCGCGGTCGAACTTATCGATCTCATAACGCTGACGCGCAAACGCCTTCACCACGCGCACTCCCATCAGGTTCTCCTGCAGCGTGGTCGAGAGTTTGGATTCCTGGTCCTGATAAGCATCATAGGCCTTGGAGATCTTTCCGAAAAAGGCGTACGACATGGCAACGACCACCGGCATCGTGACCACAGCCAACAGCCCCAGGCGGGTGTTCATCCGCACCACCGCGATAAAGTTGATCAGAAACAACGCCAGAATCTGCCCTACTGTGGTCGCCTGCTCCGCGTAGAAACGGCGCACCGCATCCACGTCCGACGTCACCCGCTGGATCAGGTCCCCCGTCCGGGCGTGGTCATGATACGTAAACGAAAGCCGCTGGAGATGATCGAACAGGTAGTTGCGCAGCCGCACCGTGATTCCCTCCGCCGCGCGTGCCGCCCAAGTGCTGCGCAGGTAGGCAAAGCTCCCCTCGACCACCGCAAGCCCCACGAAGGCCAGCGCAAGGAGAGGCAAACGATCCAGATGTGCCTGTTGGTCCAACACGTCGTCGATCACATATTGCAGCAGCGAGTAATTGAGCGTCCGTGCGGTGACACTGATAGCGATGCTGACCAATGCCCCCAGGTAAAACAGCCGAAAGCCCGTCAGCATCCGCCAAAGACCGACGAGGCGTTTCCCCGTGACGATCTGCTTCAGATCGAAAGCAAACTGCTGCTCCGAAAGATGTCTTTCGATATCCTCTGCTACTAAGTTCCGCTTCAAGTTTTCTAAGTTCATTGCATCACAATCCCCACATGAGCACCCCCTGGAGTCAGGGGAAGAGAGCACATACCGTGTTACCCCGCAAACCAATCCAAAAATCCACACCCGTTCTCTCTACACACTTCGTCTCGTTTCACCTCCGGCAGCTATCGAACAAAAAAGCCGTGGATTCCTCGTTCCACGGCCTCAGAGAGCACAAAGAGGCAAAAAAAAGGCCGTGGACACTTGCAGACGTCCACGGCCTTCCCCTTATCAGGTTAGATCACTTCTCCGGGAGACGCACTGCAATAGTAGAGAGAACATCTCTACTGGTGTTATAGCAAAGAACCATGCTAAAGCTAATCACAGTGCCTTCCTCCTTTTTTAGATTTCATAACAATGGCCATTATATGCAATCATTGTAGATTGTCAACCGGCTTAGATCACTGTGCCGTCCGGGATCGAAGCACCTTTAGGGATCACAACGATGCCATCTCGGATGACGTAACTCGCCGTCTCCTGATCGGGCTCACCGACATGGCTGCGGATCACCACATTGCGCCCAATGCGTGCGTTCTTATCCAGAATGGCGGCTTCCACGACACTGCCCTCCCCCACGCCGATATCCGGCAGCCCTAACTTTACATTCTCCGCCTTCTCCGCCTCGTTCTCGAAGTAGTCCGCCCCCAGCATCACCACCTGGCGGAGATGAACCCCCGGGCGGATGATGCTCCGCAGCCCAACCACGCTCCGCTGGATCGTAGCCTGATCAATGATGCTCCCGGGGGCAATGAAGACCTGCCGCAGATCGGAGTCGATGATCCGGCTCCCCGGCAGATAGCGCGCACGGGTGTAGATCGGCCACTCGGCATCGAAGAAATCGAAAGCGGGATAGGGACTGGCCAGATCCAGGTTCGCCTCATAGTAGGCGCGGATGGTTCCGATATCTTCCCAATACCCGTCAAAGGGATAGGCAAAGACCTTGAGCCCTTGTTCGATCGCCGCCGGAATGATGTGGTTTCCGAAATCAGACCCCGTCTCCTTGCGCAGGAGATCGAGCATGACTTTGCTCTTAAAGACATAGATGCCCATAGATCCCATGTACGGTTTGTCGCCCGGCAGACTTTCCAACCCCTCCAGGTGATCCATCGGGGGTTTCTCCACAAAGCTATGAATGTGGCCCACCTCATCTGCCTTCAAAATACCAAAACGCGGCGCTTCCTCTGCCACCACTGGCTTGACTGCAATGGTGACGTCCGCCTCATGCTCCCGGTGAAATCCGACAAAGAGCGAGTAATCCATCCTGTAAAGGTGGTCGCCGGCGAGGATCACCATATCGTTAGTGTGCGTCACCTGGAGCTGGAAGAGCTGCTTGCGCAGCGCATCCGCCGTGCCCTGATACCAGGACGTGCTGGCCGGCGTCTGCTCCGCTGCCAGGATGCGCACCCATCCATCCGAAAAGTTATCAAACTGGTAGGTGCGCGTGATGTGGCGATGCAAAGAGACGGAGTTGAACTGAGTCAAGACATAGATACGATCGATGCCGGAGTGAATGCAATTGCTGATAGGGATATCGATCAGCCGGTAGTGCCCCGCCAACGGGACAGCAGGCTTGGCCCGCAGCTTCGTCAAAGGATAAAGCCGGCTCCCTGCGCCCCCGCCCAGGATTACTCCAAGCACATCATGCATTGCGTACTGCATTTCAGGGCCTCCTATCGCTTGTGATCAAGCTGAATTGGACCAGATGATAAAACCCAGAATATTACCTATAATTATAGTGAAAGCAGGGAAAGAATGCAACTCGATCATTTTTGCTGGAATGTGACCCTGAGGTATAATCAAGCCACCGTCAAGTCAGGAGAGCAAAATGCAAATACGACAGCGTCTGGTCGCCCTTTTAGGACTTATTCTATTTGCAGGGTGCACGGGCCCATCTGAACCCATCACCGATGATTTTTCCGACCCTGACAGCGGGTGGAGATCTGCCTCCGCGGAGGCCTTTACGCGAGGGTACGACAGCGGCCAGTACCTCATCCGCATCGACGTCCCCGACTGGTTCGTCTGGGCCACATCGGGGCTGCGTTACAGCGATGTCTCCATCGAAGTCACGGCCCGCTCCGAGGGAATGACGGATAACCACTATGGCGTTCTCTGCCGCCAGAGCGACAAAGGCGCCTACTACTTCGCCATCAGTGCGGACGGCTACTACGCAATCTTCCTCCAAAATGAAGATAAGACCCTGACGCCCTTGACCGGGGATGCCATGCTGCGCAGTTCACTGATCCACAAAGGGACCGAACCCAATCAACTGCTGGCGGTTTGCGAAGGCGAAGAACTCACTTTCTACATCAACGGGGAACAGGTCACACAGATAACCGATGACACATTGAGCCACGGCGATGTAGGCATGGCGGCAGGGACCGCAGCCAATGCAACCGCCACCCTCGTCTGGTTCGATGATATGACCATCGGTAAGCCCTAAATGCGGAGGTAATGTACCATGAAACACTTCCGAAGCAGTCCTATCTCTTACATAACCCTGCTGCTGATCCTGCTGGCTGCAGCGCTTCCCGCCTGCGGCAAAGCTCCGGAAAAGCAGCCCTGGGAAGAGCCCTTCGATGCGCCGGGAACATGGCACCTCAGTTCGGATGCCGCTGCCACGGTAGCCATTGACGCCGGGCAACTGAAAATTGACATCCACCAGGCAGGACAGGTCGCCTGGGCCACAACGGGGCGCACCTTCGCCGATTTCACGCTGCAGGTGGAAGCGACCCAACTCACCGGCCCTTCCGACAATGAATATGGCGTGTTGGTGCGAATGGATGAAAATTCGCACTTCTACGCCTTTTCCATTAGCGGTGACGGCTACGCACGGGTAGCCCGCTACGAGGAAGGTGCCTGGACGCTGTTGGGCCCCGACTGGACCCCCCATGAAAGTATTCGACAGGGAGAGGCAACCAACCTCCTGGAACTAGATGCGCGGGGCTCGCAGTTTACCTTCCGCGTGAACGGGGAGGAAATCGCCACTGTGGAGGATACGACCCTCACGAAAGGCGACCTGGGCCTCTATGCCGGAGCCTTCGATGAGGCGGGCGTGCAGATAGCTTTCGACAATCTACAGGTCACGCCATAACCCGGCAGGGCGGTCATCACCGAACGTTCGCCCCCTGGCGCACAAGAAATCCATGCGAGAGCTTTACGGAGGATAAGAGAGGAACGCCAAGAACACCACCCCCCAAAAAGGGGGTCGGAAGTTTCCTTTATAACGGATGAAGGTTTACTTAGAAGCATTAGGATGCCGCCTGAATGCGGCAGAGACGGAAGAACTGGCCCGCCGTTTCGTCACCGCGGGGTATAGCATCGTCAGGGAAGCCGAGGAAGCGAGCATTATCGTCCTCAACACCTGTGCCGTGACCGTGCAGGCCGCGCGCAAAAGCCGCCACCGCCTGCAAGCGCTGCATCGCTGCAACGCTCAGGCCCGGCTGGCAGTTCTGGGATGCTGGGCAACCGAGGCCGCTCAGGAGATTGCGCGGCTTCCGGGCGTCTCCTGGATCCTCCCCAATGCCGACAAAGCGCATGCCATCGAACGCATCACCGGCAAAGCGGCTGACCCTGCTGCCTGGCAGTCGGGGCGCTGTGCCCATACACGGGCTTTCCTGGGCGTCCAAGACGGGTGTGACAGCACCTGCACCTACTGCATCACCCGCCTTCTGCGAGGGCCGGCGCGCAGCCTACCGCCGGAACAGGTGATTCCTGCCGTTCATGATCTCGTAGCCGGCGGGGCGCAGG
>JAVEWB010000200.1:0-4834 GCA_034004765.1 Anaerolineae bacterium | reverse complement strand
TGACCGTATTCATCGTCGATGACCACACGGTGGTCAGACAGGGGATCCGCGCTTACTTAGAGACCCAGCCCGACCTGGCCGTGATCGGTGAGGCTGGCGAGGGCACAGAGGCTGTGCGCCGGGCAGCGGAGGTCGTGCCCGACGTCGTGTTGATGGATCTGGCGATGCCGGGCATGGATGGCGTGGAAGCCACGCGTCGCATCCGCACGCTCAGCCCGCGCACGCAAGTGGTGGTCCTTACCTCCTATCACGAGGATGCGCACATCTTTCCGGCGATCAAGGCCGGCGCGATCTCTTACCTGCTCAAAGATGTCGCACCCGAGGAGCTTGCCGAAGCGATCCGGGCCGCCGCCCGGGGTGAGGCCGTCCTCCATCCGCGCGTGGCGGCACGGGTGATGGCCGAACTGCGGGGCGCGCGGGAGGAGGTCCCCAATCCCTTCACCGACCTGACCGACCGGGAAATGGATGTCCTGCGGCTCATCGCGGAGGGGCTTTCCAATGCCGAGATCGCCGGGCGGTTGGTGATCAGCGAGAAGACCGTAAAGGGGTACGTCAGCAACATCCTGAGCAAGCTGCACCTGAGCGATCGCACCCAGGCTGCCGTCTATGCCTGGAAGCAGGGGGTGGTAGGGCAAAGAGAACCGTGAAACGTAAAACGTGATCCGTGAAACGTGATCCGTGAAACGGGAGGACGTCATGCGTCAAACGTCAAGCGTCAGCAGCCTGTAGGGGCAGGTCTCTGTCCCTGCCCAAGCTGGAGCCGGTAGTAGCCGCGGTATCCTACCGCGCCAGGGCCGACCACGAATGAAACACGAATACACGAATGTCTTCCGCATGAGGCGCTGCGTTATGCTTTGTCCATGGATATACAAAATCCCCTGTGGGGACATGTAGGACAATCCGGCGGATTGTACTACCCGAAGCGACCGGTGATGTACTCCTCGGTACGGGAGTCCTGCGGGGTTTTGAAGAGCTGCGGGCTCGGCCCCCACTCGATCAATTCGCCCTGAAGGAAGAACGCGGCCCAATCCGCGACCCGCGCGGCCTGCTGGACGTTGCTGGGCGCAATGATGATCGTGTACTCCACTTTCAGGTCTTGCAGCGTCTGCTCCACCTTGGCCGTCGAAATGGGGTCCAGCCCTGAGGTCGGTTCGTCTAACATGATCACTTCCGGCTGCAAGGCCAGCGCTCGCGCCAAGCACAACCGCTGCTGCTGCCCACCCGAGAGCGCGTGGGCCGAATCCGCAAGACGGTCGGCGACCTCTTCCCAGAGTGCTGCCTGTTTGAGCGTCCGCTCCACCGCCGCGTCCAACTTCGAGGGATCACGAATACCGGCCAGTTCCAGCCCGTAGGTGATATTGCGGTAGATGCTCATGGGCAAGGGGACCGCCTGCGCGAAGACGATCCCCACACGCCGCCGCAGGCGGATGACGTCGTAATCGGGATCCATGATATTCTCGCCCTCGAGCAAAATGCTTCCGGTCTGCTCGGTGACATCCGTCAGGTCGTTGAGGCGGTTCAGTTCCCGGAGCAGCGTGCTCTTGCCGCCGCCGCTCGGACCGAAAACGACGTTGATCTGATTGGCGTAGATATCGAAGGTGATGCCCTGCAAACTCTCCGTGCCGTCGGAGTAGCGGACACGCAGATTGGCAATACGGATTTTAGGCCTCAGGGTCGTCTCTATCGTCATCGTTCACCAAACCCGTTGATGGCGGTAATGCCTGCGGATCAAAGTCGCAATGAGGTTCATCGACAGCACGAAGACGAGCAGCACCAGCGCGGTGCCGTACTGAATGCTCAACGGCATCCCGGGTACCTGGGTGCTGATGACAAAAAGGTGATAGGGCAAGGCCATCGTCTGATCCAGGATCGAGGTGGGCAGTTGCGGCAGGAAGAAAGCCGCCACGGTGAAGAGGATCGGCGCGGTCTCTCCGGCAGCACGCTCCAATCCCAGGATCACGCCGGTGATGATGCCGGGCAGCGCCTGCGGCAGGACAACCCGGTAGATCGTCTGCCAGCGCGTCCCGCCCAGGCTGGTGCTGACCAGCCGGAAGGACTGCGGCACCGCGCGCAGGGCTTCCTCCGCCGTACTGATGATGATCGGCAGCGTCATGATTCCCAGCGTCAGGGAGCCCGCCAGAATGGAGGTGCCGAAGTTCAGGAAGATCACGAACAGCCCCAACCCGAAAAGCCCGTAGACCACCGAGGGAATGCCGGCCAAGTTGACAATCGCAATGCGGATGGCCCGGGTCGTCGTGGTATCTTTGGCGTACTCGGAGAGGTAAATCGCGGCGCCGACGCCAAGTGGGACGGCAACGATCGCGGTCCCCGCCGTGAGAAGCAGTGTCCCCACGATCGCGGGGAGCAGCCCGCCGGCTTTCATCCCATCCCGGGGGAACGCGCTGAGGAACTCCCAGTTAATCGCGCCAAGCCCTTGAAAAACGATGTAGCCGACGATGAAAAAGATAGGGATGATGACGAAAATGGCCGCTGCCGTGATCAGGGCGAAAGCAATGCGTTGTGCAATCTGTCTGGACATTATACGTACCTGCCGTTGTCGACGCTCATGAGAGAAGGCGCTCCGCACGCTTCGTCTGCCGGAAGACCACCACGGCAGCCATCAGGTTGACCAGAAAAGTGATCAGGAAAAGCACAAGTCCTACCGCAAAGAGCACATGGTAGTGCGCGCTCCCCTGGGCAACCTCGCCCATCTCGGCAGCAATCGTGGCCGTCATCGTGCGAACCGGCATGAAGATATCCGCTAAACCCGTAGGAATCCGGGCCGCATTGCCGGTCACCATCATCACGGTCATCGTCTCGCCAATGGCCCGCCCTATCCCCAACATAAGCGCAGTGAGGATCCCCGTGCGCCCGGCAGGGATCACAATTCGCCAGATCGTCTGCCAGCGGGTCAACCCCAACGCCAGCCCTGCATCGCGGTAGGTCTTAGGCACCGAATCCAGCACGTCCTCGACCACACTGACGATCGTGGGCAGCGCCATCCATGCCAGAACGAGCATGCCGGTAAACGCGGTCAGCCCCGTGGGGATATCCAACGCCGTTCGCACGAACGGGGCAAGCACCAGCATCCCCATGAAACCGATCACGACCGAGGGAATGCCCGCCAGGACTTCGACGAAGGGCTTGAGGAAATCCCGGGCCCACGAGGGCGCGATCTCGGCGATGAAGACGGCGGTCGCCAGTCCCAGCGGCAATGACATCGCCGCCGCCCCCACCGTGACGAGAAGCGAACCGGCCACCAGGGAGATCAAGCCGAAGTAGTCCTCGATGGGGTACCAGCGAGCCGCGAAGAGGCTCGATAGAGGTATTTCGAAGAAGGCAGGGACGCCCTCCTTGATCAGGAAAAGGAAGATCAGCGCCACCAACACAACCGCGGAGATACCCGACGTCTGAATGGCGCGCTCGATTACAACTTCCAGCAAGGAGGAAGCCTGCGAACGATGCATCTCATAGATAGGGGTGAGCGCCTCCGCTGCAGCGCCCGATTTCGGGTCAGACGAAGAAGAAGCACTCGTGTCTTGTGTCTTGGTCATAGGGTTACTCATAGCTCACCGGTACGAAGCCGAGGTCCAGAACGATCTGCTGGGCCTCCGCACTCAAAATCCACTCCAAATAGGTCTTGATGGCCCCTTGGGGCTCACCTGCCGTATAGATATACAGATCGCGGGCAATGGGATAATTTCCGGTATTGACGGTTTCCACCGTGGGCGGCCAGAAAGCTTCTCCCTCGCCCTTACTCACCGCGACCGTCTTCATGTCATCGGTCACGTATCCCAGTCCATCGTAGCCGATGGCATTGGGGTTCTGGCGCACCTCCGTGCCGATCCCCTCCGAGGAGGGCAGCAGCAGCGTATCAACGGAGAAAAGCGTTGTGTCCTCCGCGTTACCCAGCCGGACCACTTCTTCGAGGAAGTAGACATGGGTGCCCGAGTTGGTCTCCCGTGAGAGCAGGACGATCGGGCGATCCTCCCCGCCCAGTTCCAACCAGTTCCGGATCTTCCCGCTGTAGATATCGGAGAGCTGCTGAAGGGTGAGAGTGTCCACGGGGTTGCTGGGGTGAACGATGATGGCAATGGCGTCGCGCGCCACCACGAACTCAATCGGTTCGATGCCGTTCTCACGTGCCGCCTCCAGCTCTTCCGTCTTGATCTGACGGGAGGCATTCGCGAGGTCCACCGTTCCATTGATCAGGGACGTGATCCCCGTGCCCGACCCGCCGCCGGTTACGGCCACGCTCACATTGGGAGCGTATTCCTGGTAGCGTTCGGCCCACGCCAGCGCCAGATTCACAATCGTATCAGAGCCCTTGTTCTGAATCGTCACAACGGCCGCATCATCGACAAGTGCGGACTCCTGTGAAAGGCACCCGGTGAAAAACACGCTGCTGCCGATCGCCAGAACCAGACTGATGAGTTGAAAGCGCTTTCGTATGCTCACAGTCTAAAATTATATCTGGTTATGGGCAAATAACAACTGAAATTCATCCTTTGACTTCACCCAAACGTCAGCTATACTCATGGAGACTAAGGTGCAATGCACTTTCCGAAGTGCGTTGCACCTGTATGACCAGTTGAGGGAAAGCATTTATGACAGACTCCGATAATACCAATAAGATCCAGGTCGAACACCTTGATTTTTTCTACGGCTCCAAGCAAGCGCTCTTCGATATCAGCCTTGACATCGAAGAACAGCAGATCACCGCGTTCATCGGCCCCTCCGGCTGCGGGAAGTCCACCTTCCTGCGCTGCCTGAACCGGATGAATGACGAAATTCATGGGACGCGGCACGAGGGCCGCGTCCTCCTGGATGGGGA
>JAVEWB010000199.1:0-4845 GCA_034004765.1 Anaerolineae bacterium | reverse complement strand
GCCTCCTGTACGCGCGCAACGTGTCCCTTGATCAACGCTGCAGCCTCACCAACGACAATCAGCACCCGCACCCGCGCTACGGCCCGCTTGGCGAACTCCTCCCAGGGCAAGTTCTTGTCCCGGCCACCTGCAAGAAGGACCAGCGGCTCCTCAAAGGAGTCCAATGCTGCCAGAACGCGCTCAGGGGCCGTTGCAATCGAATCGTTGATCCAGAGCACCCCACGCCAGGAACGCACGGGTTCGAGCCGGTGCCCCACCCCCGTAAAGCTGCTGATAGCCTGCCGCATGGCCGGAACTGAAGCCCCCGCAGCATCTGCCAACGCAATCGCAGCCAACACATTCATCACATTATGGAAGCCGCGCAACTTCAGCTCACGGCGACAGCATACCTCCACGGAGAAACCGTCTGCATGGCGCAGCATCAACGCATCCCCGCGCAGAAAAGCTCCCTCCGCCACTTCATCACAGCCGCTGAAATAGCGCACGCGCGCGGGGGTCTGTGCCCCAAGCCCACGCGCATTAGGCTCATCATACCCCAATACGGCGATCCCATCCGCGCTCTGATGCGCCACAATGTGCGCCTTCGCAGCGATATACATCTCCATCGTCTTATGCCGATCCAGATGGTTAGGCGTGATATTGAGCACACCTGCCACCTGTGGACTGCAAGCCATCACTTCCAACTGGAAGCTGGAAAGTTCCATCACCACACGATCCTCCGGGCGAATCTTTCCCAGGTCGGCAATCAACGGATTGCCGATATTGCCACCCACCCAAGTCGTGAACCCGGACGCCTTCAACATAGCACCGACCAGAGATGTCGTCGTCGTCTTTCCCGCCGAGCCGGTGATCCCCACAATAGGTGCAGAGCAGCGCCGCATGAACTCCTGGGCATCATTACTCACCGGAACACCCCGTCGATGAGCCTCGGAGACCAGCATCGAGTCCGCCGGGACACCTCCGCTGAGACAAAGCAGGTCACAGCCGTCCAGCAGCTCCAACGGGTGCTCCCCTAGGACGTAACGGATCGGGAGCCCTTCTAGCTCTGCCAGGTCTGCCTGCAGCGCCGCCGCTGCGCGAAGGTCAGAGATCGTCACCCGTGCGCCGCGCTCCGCAAAAAAGCGCGCCAGGGCTTTTCCCTGCCTTGCCAGCCCTAAAATGACCACCGTGGTTCCCACATCACCGTCCAACTTCACCACGCTCTCCAACGTCCAACGTTAGATCAAAGAAAGTGCCACCCCAGCCATGACTGCCAGGATAGCCACAAGCCAGAAACGCTGTACCACCTGCGTCTCCGACCAGCCCAATAACTCGAAGTGATGATGCAGCGGGGCCATCTTGAAAGCCCGCCGTCCTTCACCGTATCTCTTCTTCGTATACTTGAAGTACAGCACCTGAATGATCACCGACAATGCTTCCGCGACAGGAACCAACATCACCACAGGCAGAAGCAGCCACTGACCGGTCATTAGTGCCACGACCCCCAGCGTTGCCCCCAGGGCCAGTGAGCCCGTGTCCCCCATAAAAAGCTCTGCCGGGTGTGCGTTGTACCACAAAAAAGCGAAGGAAGCGCCCACAATGGTGAAACAAAAGCGCACCAGGTAGATCTGTCCTTGCAGCTCAGCGATGACGCCGTACGCCACAAAAGCGCTCGCCATGATGATGCCAGCCAGTCCATCCAGGCCATCCGTCAGGTTTGCCGCATTGGCCGCGCTGATGATGATGAACATAGCCACCGGGATGTAAAAAAGCCCA
The DNA here is from genome assembly GCA_034004765.1 of Anaerolineae bacterium. Taxonomy (GTDB): domain Bacteria; phylum Chloroflexota; class Anaerolineae; order B4-G1; family SLSP01; genus JAVEWB01. Next base: position 3,090 of record JAVEWB010000199.1, on the reverse strand, counting down.
ATGTTGATCTTCTCCGCCACGCCAGGGATAGCCACACTGCGCAGGTCCATGCCAAAGTACAAGACCAGCGCCACGATCAACGTCATGACCAGCTCAACCATGATCTTCTGCCGAGCTGTCAGTCCCTCACCCCGACGGACCCCGCGAACACCGGCGAGATCATCCACCGCCCCTAAAATGCCGTAAGCCACCATGACAACCAGCGGCACCAAGATGGAGCGCCCGATCACGGTCTGCCCCATGAGATTGTAAACGTTCAACACCACGGTGATAAGCAAAACAGGTACCGTGATCAGGATGCCACCCATCGTAGGCGTCCCCATTTTGATACTATGTCCACCCGGGCCGTCGATTCGAATACGCTTACCGATCTTCAGATTTCGCAGCAAGCTGAGATAGGGCCGTCCCCAAAAGACGACCATCAAAAAAGAGATGCTGGCTAAAATTAACGCAAATCCCACTTATTCACCCTTACTCAAAACATCTACAATCGTATCCATTTGCATGGCGTGGGAGCCCTTCACCAGGACGACGTCGCGGGGCTCCAGGAGTTCTTTGATCAAAGCCACGGCCGCTGCGTTGTCCTCTACCACATGGATACGGTCAGGGGGCATTCCGCAGAGGCGGGCGCCTTCAGCAAACAGAGAAGCGCGCGCTCCTACGGCGATCAGGTGTGCGACCACAGCAGCGGCACGTCCGCCGACCTTCAGATGCCCTTCCTCTTCGTATTCCCCCAACTCCAACATATCGCCCAGCACAGCGATCTTACGGCCCTCCAGATCCTCCAACAGATTGAGCGCCGCCAGCGCAGAGGGCGGGCTGGAGTTATAGGTATCGTCAAGGATCAAAGAGTCTTTTGGGCCTTGCACAGAGACCAGGCGCAGCTGCGCGCTCGGTGCCCGGAGTCCCTCTACAATCTCCTGCCAGGTCAATCCCTCAAGCAATCCCACAGCCGCAGCGCGCAGCACCGTATGCACGCTGTGGCGGCCCAGGAGCGGCACCCGCAAGTAGACCTGATCTTTGCCATAATGCAGCCGTACTCGGATACCTTCCAGTCCCAGGCTCTGCACCTGATCGGCCCAGAGATGGGCTTCAGGCAGGAGCCCATAGAAGAAAACGCGCGCCTGGGTTACATCAGCCATCGCCCGAACCAGCGGATCATCATAATTAAGGATGGCCACTCCCTCCGGAGCAGGAGGCAAGGCCTCTACCAGTTCCCGCTTCCCCAGTGCGATATTCTCCAGGCTCCCGGCGCGCTCAGCGTGAACAGGCTCCACGTTCGTCACCACCCCCACCTGAGGCTGGGCAATGCAAGCCAGGCAGGCAATATCGCCGCGGACGTACATGCCCATCTCCAGCACCACCCGGTCATACTCATTGGTAAGTCCCAGCAGTGTCAGCGGCAGTCCGATTTCGTTGTTGAAGGAGCCGGTGCTGCGCAGCACCCTGTAGCGCTGCTCCAACACACGGGCCACCACCTCTTTGGTTGTGGTCTTGCCCACACTGCCGGTAATGCCTATCACACGAACGTTCGTAATCTGCTGTCGCCAGAAGGTCGCCGCCCGTTGCAAGGACTCGAGTACATTCGGCACACGGATCACGAGCGGCGTCTTCAACGTAGCCGGGAGCTTCTTCTGCGAAAGATCCAGAACAGAGGCCGCAACAGCAACGTCGCGCTCTACCACCGCTGCAACAGCACCCCGCGCAAAAGCGTCTGCTACATAGTCATGACCATCTACCTTCTCACCCTTGAAAGCAAGAAAGACCGCCATAGCGTCCGCTTCACGGGAATCCAAAATCGGATGGAAAGGCATTTCCAACCCCATCGGACGCCTGCCCCCCATCCCCTCGATCAAATCCGCTAAAGTCACACGTTTAGCCATAGTTTCTCCACAAAGCGCTACTGCTGCGCGACCAGTTCCGAAGGCGGAATACCCAACAGGACAAAGAGCCGCGATGCTATGCGCTGAAAAAGCGGTGCCGCCGTCTGTGATCCCCACCGCATCTCAGCAGGAACATTGGGACGATCCAACTTTATGAACACCAGGATCTGCGGGTCCGGAAGCGGGCCGAAGCCGATAAAGGAAGCGATGATATCATCCGGCTCATATCCTCCCACACCGGGGATCTGCGCCGTCCCCGTCTTGCCCGCAATCCGGTACCCAGGCACCAATGCCTTGGGGACTTCCGCCGCCACTGCCTGGGCCATCAGTTCCGTCACAATCTGCGCGGTCTCCGCCGAAATTGGTTGTCCAAGCTGCTTGGGCGGGATCGTCACCCTGCGACCATCGGGGTAAAGCCGCTCTGCCACCACATGCGGCTGCATCATCACGCCATCGTTCGCAATCGCGGCCGCTGCTGCCGTCATCTGCAGCGGCGTCACCGCAATGCCCTGCCCGAAAGCATTTGTCGCGAGGAAACTGTCTTCCCAGTCCCAATCATCGGGCATGTGCATTTGCCCCGAAGCTTCTCCCGAAAGATCGACCTCCGTCAACTGCCCAAAACCAAAAGCGCGCAGGTAGCGGTAGAAGGTCTGCGAGCCCATCACCTGCGTCGAGAGGGTTGACACCCCTACGTTCAACGAATGCGTCAACACACCTTTGAGGTCCTGATGACCATAAGCAGCGCGGCTCCAGTTGCGGATCACCACACCACCGTACTCCAACGCACCTTTATCCTCGTAGGACCAGTTCAAGTCCGCCTTTCCTGAATCCAGTGCCGCCGCGACCGTCACGATCTTAAACACCGAGCCGGGCTCATAGGCCTGGCTGATCGCCGGATTTTGGAAGAGTGCCGTCTGTCCCTGCTCCGCATAAGCCGCATAGTTGTACGGTTCATATGACGGGCTGCTTGCCATAGCAAGGATCTCGCCGCTGCGCGGATCGATCACCAGGATCGTCCCACTCGGGGCATTATACTCTAGCAGCGCTTTTTCCAACTCCCCCTCGATGTAAGCCTGAATGGTGCGGTCGAAGGTCAACCGCAGATCCACACCAGGGTAAGGGAGACCTCGTTCATCAGCAACCGCCTGAGGCATGGGATCGGAGCTGCCGGTGACAGCGCCGACATTTGCAACGCGCTCCCCTTGAA